>CAZBLP010000010.1:0-43197 GCA_964492825.1 uncultured bacterium | reverse complement strand
GACGATTATCACCTTTATCGACCTTTGTCAATAACTTTTTTTACTTTTTATTAACTTAATCTATTTTTTAATGTAATACCTATTTCTGCCGGTGTTTTTGCTACCATTATACCTGATTCTTCCAAAGTTTTAATTTTTTCAGAAGCAGTACCTTTGCCACCTGAAATAATCGCTCCAGCATGCCCCATTCTTCTTCCTGGAGGTGCTGTCTGGCCTGCAATAAATGCAACAACCGGTTTATTAAGATTGTTTTTTATATATTCTGCTGCTTCTTCTTCTGCTGTACCACCAATCTCACCAATCATAACCACAGCTTCTGTCTCATTATCATCTTTAAACAACTTTAAAATATCCACAAATGTTGAACCTATTATTGGGTCTCCGCCTATACCTACACATGTTGACTGGCCATAACCAACATTGCAAATTTGAGAAACAGCTTCATAAGTCAAAGTTCCACTACGTGAAATAACTCCTATGGAGCCCTCTTTATGTATATATCCAGGCATAATACCAACTTTGGCTTTTTTACCAGGAGAAATAACTCCAGGGCAATTAGGGCCAATTAATTTTACACCTCTTCTGTCAACATAATTTTTTGCTTTCATCATATCAATAACCGGAATCCCCTCTGTAATACACACAACAACCTCAACTCCTGCATCAGCAGCTTCCATAACTGCATCAGCAGCAAATGGTGGTGGTACGAAAATCATTGAAGTATTAGCACCTGTATTTTTAACTGCATCTTCAACAGTATTAAATATAGGCACTTTATTTTCGAACTTTTGTCCGCCTTTCCCAGGTGTAACCCCGGCAACTATATTAGTACCATATTCTAAACATGCTTTAGCATGAAATGAACCTTCATTACCAGTAATTCCCTGAACAACAAGTCTGGTATTATTATCAACAAGAATACTCATAAAATCCTCCTTTATATAAAATATTATTTTGCAAGTTCTACTGCTTTTTCAGCTGCTTCTTTTAAATTCTCAGCAGTATAAAAATTTAATCCAGATTCATCAATAATTTTCCTTGCTTCTTCAGAATTTGTCCCTTTTAACCTAATAACAACAGGAACATTTATATCAACTATTTTGCTTGCTTCCAAAATACCATTTGCAATTCTGTCACACCGTACAATCCCGCCAAAAATATTAACAAGCACTGCTTTTACATTTTTATCATTTAAAATAATCCTAAATGCATTTGCCACAGCTTCTACATTGGCACCGCCACCAACATCCAGAAAATTTGCAGGCTCACCTCCTGCATATTTAATAATGTCCATTGTTGCCATAGCAAGTCCTGCACCGTTAACCATACAACCAACATTACCGTCAAGCTTAATATAACTTAAATTATATTTACTTGCTTCTATTTCCATAGGCTCTTCTTCACTTAAATCTCTAAGCTCCTGAACATCTTTATGTCTAAATAGAGCATTATCATCAAAATTTATCTTTGCATCAAGGGCCATTATTTTATTATCTTCTGTAACAATTAACGGATTTATCTCTGCCATTGAGCAATCCTTGTTTACAAATGCATTATAAAGAGCTGCTACAAATCTTCCGAATTCTCTAACCAATCCCTTGTCAAAATTAAGTTTATATCCTAATTTGGTAGCCTGAAAAGGTCTAAGTCCAACACACATATCTACATATTCTTTTAATATTTTTTCAGGATTTTTAGCAGCAACCTCTTCTATTTCAACACCACCTTCTTCGCTTGCCATAATAACAACTGAATTTTTACTCCTATCAACAACCATTCCAAGATACAGTTCTTTTTTAATATCAACACCCTGCTCTATTAACAATCTTTTAACTTCTTTTCCTTCAGGTCCAGTTTGATGAGTAACAAGCTTTTTGCCAAGTATTGATTTAGCAGCTTCATAAGCTTCGTCAGCTCCTTTAACTACTTTAACACCACCGGCTTTTCCTCTGCCACCTGCATGAATCTGCGCTTTAACAACAACTGTTCCGCCACCTAAGTCTTTTACTGCATCTTTAACTTCATCAAGATTAAAAACTACTCTACTTTCAGGAACAGAAGCACCATAAGCTTTAATAATTTCTTTTGCTTGATATTCATGAATTTTCATATTTCCCCCTTAATTTATAATAATCTGAACTTAGAAATGTTGTATACAATATTTCATTTTATTAGTCAATAATTCTTGAAAATATTTTTGTTTTACTATAATAACACTTTAATGGATAATCAAAAATACAATTTTAAAAAATTAAAAGAAATTTTAAAACAATTAAGAGCACCTAATGGATGTCCATGGGATAAAGAACAAACTTCTTTATCACTAATCCCTCAGTTTTTAGAAGAAGTTTACGAATTAATAGATGCTTTATATGAAAATTCTTCTGAAAAAATCATGGAAGAATTGGGAGATGTACTGTTACATGTTATCTTTCAAATAATAATAGCTGAAGAAAAAAAACGTTTTAAAGAAGAAGAAGTTTTTAAAGAAATTATTGATAAAATTATCAGAAGACATCCTCATGTGTTTGGTGATTTAAAAACAAACGACATAAACCTAATTAATAAAAATTGGGAAGAAATTAAGAGAAAAGAAAAGGGTAAAAAAGAAAGGTCTCTATTAGACGGAGTTCCCAAACATTTACCTGAGCTTTCAAAAGCATATAAACTTACCAAAGAAGCTGCAAAAATAGGTTTTGACTGGCCAAATATTGGAAATATTTTTGAAAAACTCAATGAAGAGCTTACAGAGTTAGAGGATGCTCTTATTGAAAATAATAAAACCAATATAGAAGAAGAAATTGGAGATGTATTTTTTATGTTGGTCAATCTCTGCAGAAATTTAAAAATCAACCCTGAAGAAGCATTGAGAAAAACCAATTATAAATTTATAAAAAGATTTAATTTTATAGAACAAAATGTGGATATTTATAATAGTGACCTTGAAGAAATGGATAAATATTGGGAAAAATGCAAAAAATAAGTAAAACTGTTAATTATTTTAAAAAAGATATCCCTTTTATAAAATAATTATACAATGATTACAGTATGTTTTAGTTTTTCATTTGATTTTAACAACTTATATGCTTATTTCACAAAAACTGTTGATAACTTGTTAGTCTATCTGTGAGTAAAACTATTTTTGATTGTATATCCTTAAATTTTTTCTAAATTGAACATAATTTAAGCAAAGGTAAAGATGCAATTAATATCTATTCCTAAATTATTTTTCAACTACATTAATTTTCTTAGAAAAAGAACTCCTCTCTTAGCTGGATACAAAATTACATATAAATGCAACTTAAATTGTAAACACTGCCCTTTTTGGAAAATCAAAAAGATAACTCCCGGTTTTAGTGAAATAAAGAATACTCTTGATAAACTATACAAAACAGGTGCAAGGCTAATTATTTTTGAAGGCGGTGAGCCAACATTATGGAAAGATGGAAAATATACATTTAATGATATTTTAAAATATGCAAAAGAAAAATTTTTAAGTGTTAACTTTACAACAAATGGCTTGAATGGTTTTGATTATTATACAGATGCAATTTGGGTCAGTATTGACGGGTTGGAAAAAACACATGACCATATTAGGGGACACGGCGTATTTAGAAAAGTATTAAACAATTTACATGAGTTTAGAAAAATTTCACAATTTATGAAAAAACCACCTAAGATTTTTGCCAATATATGTATTTCGAACATTAACTATAAGGAAATTCCTCTGCTTATAAACATATTAAATAACCTTTTTGACGGCTTTACAATACAATTCTACTATCCGTACAACAATAACTTTGATTTTTTTCTGCCAATAGATAAAAGAATATGGGTCTTAAACAGAATAAAGGAATTAAAAAGAAATGGCTTAAAAATACTTGATTCATTTGCCACACTTGATGATTTAAAAAGAAACACATGGACATGTAAACCTGAAGGATTGATTAATGCAGAACCTGACGGTTCCATTAATCACGGATGTTATTTAAAAGATAGAGGCGAAATTAATTGTAAATACTGCGGATTTGCAGCACATGTTGAATTATCAAAAGCCTTGTCTCTTTCAATTCCATCTATAAAAGTTGGAATGAAAATATTTTTTTAAGATTTATGTTTCGGTATTGGCAAATATTCAACTGAAGGCATTCTCTTAACAGGTTGGGGATAAAGACTCATCAGTTGCATAATCTCAATTGGTATATTTTTAGATACTTTCAGGCCAATAGATTTTGCCTCCTCAAAAGTTATTGGATAATCATGCGTCCAGGTACCTTTTGATAAAAGATTGGCAAGCTCTTTTGCTTTGTTGTTTTCATAATTTTTTTCAAGAAGTTCATAAACAGATTTTTCCAGCTGTTTTATTGCTTTTTCTGCAACATCAGCCATAATCAATGTTTTGTCATCAATTTTATCAACAGGTTTTATATTTTTTAGTTTTATCAAAGATGCAGCTGGATACTCTCCAAGCTGTGGATCAACAGGGCCTAAAACTGCATTTTCGCTCATTACAATTTCATCTGCAGCCAGTGATATTAATGTACCTCCACTCATAGCATAGTGCGGAACAAAAACAGTAACTTTGCCTTTATGTTTTTTTAATGCTCTTGCTATTTGTAATGATGCAAGCACAAGGCCTCCTGGAGTATGCAAAACTATATCTATAGGCACATCATCATCTGTAAGCTGGATTGCCCTTAATACTTCCTCTGAATCTTGAATATTGATATATTTGTAAAAAGGGAAACCTAAGAAACTCATTGTTTCCTGCCTGTGAACAAGAAGAATCAGGCGAGAGTTCCTTTCTTTTTCTATCTTAGCTATTAATCTCTGTCGAGACGATTCTATCATTCTCTGCTTAATAACAGGTTGCAAAGCTATCATCATTAAAAAAAACCAGAATATTTCATATCCATATCCACCATTCATTTGAATCCTCCTCAAAAATTAATGATAATATTTATAATAATATTCATCAGGGAAATAATCTCTGTTATCTTTTTTAAAAATTTTATGCAAAATAATACCTGCCACAAAACCTCCTATATGAGCCCACCATGCAATTCCAGAAGCTTGAGAAGCTGCAAACAACATAAAGGTACCTGAAAAAAGCTGAGATAAAAACCAGAATCCCAGAAAAATTACAGCTGGAATTTCTATAAAAAAAGGTATGAAAAATATTGGAATAAGCGTAAGTATTCTGGAACGCGGGAACATTACAAAATAAGCTCCCATAACACCTGCTATTGCACCTGAAGCTCCTATTACAGGAACAATAGAATTAATATTAAAGAAATAATGGACAAAACTTGCTATAAGTCCGCAAATAATGTAAAAAACAAGAAAACCAAAATGGCCGAACTTGTCTTCCACATTATCACCAAAAAGCCATAAACTCCACATATTGCTTATAATGTGGAACCAGCCGCCATGTAAAAATATACATGTAAAAAATGGCCAATAATTATCAATGTGCAAACCAAAAAAAGATGCCCATTCAGGATGGGAATACCTTGCAGGCACCAATCCAAAAGTATATACCAATTGTTTTAAGTAATAAGGATTAAGCGAACGTTCAAAAAGAAAAATCAATACATTTGTAATAATAAGTAAATAAGTTATAAATGGAGTATGCCTATGAGGTATTGTATCTTTTAAAGGAATCATTTTATTTCTACTTGAAATTAAAACATAGCAGGATCTCTAAACACACCATATACATCCCTGAATACATCGCAAATCTCCTGTAATGACGCATATTCTCTAACTGCATCTATAATATAAGGCATAAGATTTTCATCTTTTTTAGCTGCATCTTTTAACCTGCCAAGTCTGTCTGCTACTTTAACATTATCTCTTTCCTGCTTAATTTTTTTCAGTCGTTGCATTTGTCTCTTTTCTACTTCAGGGTCAATTTTTAAAAGTTCAATAGGTGGCTCCGTACCCCTAACATATTTATTGACCCCTACTACTATCTTTTCCTGGGTATCTATCTGTTGTTGATATCTGTAAGCTGCATCTGCTATTTCCTGCTGAGGAAAACCAAGCTCTATAGCTTTTAGAATACCGCCTATTTCATCAATCTTATTAATATAATCCATTGCTGCTTGCTCCATTTTATTTGTAAGAGCTTCTATAAAGTAAGAACCGGCCAGAGGATCAATGGTATTGGTTACTCCAATTTCTTCTGCTATTATTTGTTGAGTCCTCAATGCAATAGTAACAGAGTGTTCTGTAGGTAAAGCCAATACTTCATCAAGAGAATTTGTATGGAGCGATTGAGTGCCGCCTAAAACAGCAGCTAAGCCTTCAAAAGCAGTTCTAACAACATTATTATATGGCTGCTGGGCAGTTAAAGAACATCCTGCAGTCTGAGTATGAAATCTTAACATCCATGAACGAGGATTTTTAGCTTTAAACCTTTCTTTCATAACTCTTGCCCAAATTCTACGAGCAGCTCTGAATTTGGCTATTTCTTCAAAAAAGTCAATATGAGAATTAAAGAAGAATGATAACCTTGGAGCAAAACTATCAACATCCATACCCCTTTCAATGCATGCCTGGACATACCCTATCCCGTCTGCTAATGTAAATGCCAATTCCTGAACAGCAGTTGAACCTGCTTCTCTAATATGATAGCCACTAATACTAATAGTATTCCATCTTGGGACATTATTAGTACAAAATTCAACAGTGTCAACAATTAACTTAATTGATGGCTCAGGAGGCAACATAAAAGTTTTCTGAGCAATAAATTCTTTTAACATGTCATTTTGAATAGTACCTCCTATTTTATCCATACCAACACCTTGTTTTTCAGCAACACAAATATACATTGCCAGTAAAATTGAAGCAGGAGGATTTATAGTCATGGAAGTTGTAACCTTTGAAAGCTCAATACCATCAAACAATATTTCCATATCTTTTAATGTGTCAATAGCAACTCCACATTTCCCAACTTCTCCTCTACTCATTGGACTGTCTGAATCATAACCCATAAGAGTAGGCATATCAAACGCTGTGCTTAATCCTGTCTCACCATGCTCTATGAGATATTTAAATCTTTGATTAGTATCCTCTGCAGTACCCAAACCTGCAAATTGCCTCATTGTCCATAATCTTCCTCTGTACATAGTAGGTTGAACACCTCTTGTATAAGGAAATTCTCCAGGAAAACCTAACTCTTTGAAATAATCCAAATCCTTTATATCATCAGGTGTGTATAATTTTTCAATAGGCTGATCTGAAACTGTGGTAAAATTCTCAAGTCTTTCAGGCATTTTCTCAATAGAATTTTTATACGTTCTATTTTCCCAATTTTCTTTTTCCTTTTTTATTTCATCCAATTTTTTAGAATCAAACATAAATAACCTCCGCAAATGTTATTATAAGTAATTTATTACTATTTTATATTTAATATGTCAACAGTTTCCGTAAACTTTAATTTATCTGATTTTAAAGTAATATTTTATCATTTCCCTTGCAAGTGGCGCTGCAGCACTTCCACCATGACCACCATGTTCAACAAAAACAACAACTGCAAACTGGGGATTGTCAGAAGGAGCATAAGCAACAAACCAAGCATGATCTCTTTGTTCATATGGGATTTTATTTATATCTTTAATTCTCTTTTCCCCTAATTTCCTAACCTGAGCTGTTCCTGTTTTTCCTGAAAACTCAAAATCTTTTATATGATTGGAATATGCTGTGCCATGAGGTTCATTTACAACTTTTTTTAATCCTGTTTTAACAATATCCAAAATATTTTTAGGTATATTAAGTTTTCTTACAATCAGAGGTTTAATCGCTTCTATAATTTTCCCTTTTTCATCTATTATTTTATCTACAATTTCAGGTTGGTACAATATTCCATTGTTTGCAATTGCACTATACAGCATTAACATCTGTAAAGGTGTTACCAATGTATAGCCTTGCCCAATTGCCACAGGTGGGGTTTCACCTGGATACCACGGGATTTTGTAAGTACGTAGCTTCCACTCCTTTGACGGCACAAGCCCGCTCTGTTCACCAGGCAAATCCAAACCTGTTCTGTAACCAAGCCCGAACATTGAAGCAACATTGTAAATATTGTCAATACCAACCTGTATTCCCAAATCATAGAAAAATACATCACAGGATTCTTTAATAGCTCTAACAATATTTACATCACCATGTCCATATTTTTTCCAGCACCTATAAGTAGTGTCTCCTACTGTATATGTTCCATAACATTTGACTGTATCATTTATTCCAATTGAATGATTTAACAATCCTGCAATTGCCGTAACAACCTTAAAAGTCGAGCCAGGAGGATATAATCCTGATACACCTTTATTTGACAATGGATGTTTTAAGTTTCTGACTAATTCACCCCATTTTTTTTGACTTATTCCTTTTGCAAAATCATTTGGGTCAAAAGATGGAGTGGAAACCATACACAATATTTTACCGTTATTGGGATTAACAGCAATTATTACTCCGGCTTTATCTTTTAATAAATTATAAGCAAATTCCTGTAAATCTTTTCTTAAACTTAACACCAAATTATAACCATTTATAGGTTTTTGAACAGATAAAACTTTTAATTCTTTCCCCCTTGCGTCAATTTCAACCAATTTTTTACCACTTTTCCCTATGAGAATTCTATTATATTCTCTCTCAATTCCTGTTTTACCAACATAGTCCCCTGGCATTAAACCTTTATATTTTTTTATATCTTTTTTATCAGATTCTAAGACATATCCAACTACATGAGCAAAATAATTTTTATAAGGATAAAACCTAATTGGGTCAAATCCCACATCAACACCAACAAGAAAATAGGAATAACTTTTTATTGTGGATAATGTTTTGAAATCAATATTTGATTTTATTTTAACTGGTACAAATTTAGGATAGTTCTTAAATTTTTTTAAAATATTTTCTACATCTTTTTTGTTGATATTAGTTAAGTTTGACAATATACCAACAACATCTTTAACTTTATAACCATTACTTTCAATATCTGCTCGATTAATGTAGAGGCTAAAACCAGGTTTATTGGCAGCTATCAGGTTCATGTTGATATCGTAAATATTACCTCTTAAAGGCGGGATTCTTTTGCTTCTGATTCTATTTTTTTCTGATAAGGAAAAAAAATATTCCCCATTGATAATCTGTAAATAACTTATTCTTAAAATAAGGCAAACTAAGAAAATTACAATAAATAGTATAAGATAAGAATACTTCTTGCTGCCTTTAAAAATATTTTCTGTTCTAACCTTCATATTTTGCAAAAAATTTATTTTCTATTTTATTAATAAAATACAAAAATACAGGAGTGATAAAAATATAAAAAAGGGTATAATGTAAAAAATTGTCTTTAAATGGAGAGAACATGGAAACAGAAAAAATTGAAGTTAAAAAATATATAACCCAAAACTCAAGTTGATTTAAAACAACACCTGATAGACATTTTAAAAAAAAAGTATTTGAAAACATTTTTTCTTTTAAAAGAAAAACTATTAAAAAAACAGAAGATTTTAGAAAGATATTCACACCAAAAATCTGATTGGTTAATATATCCTCAGAAAAACCAACAAATGAAGAAAAGATATAACCTCTAAGCTTATTTTTTTCAAAAAAAGCATAATTAACAATTAACAATGTAAATAATTCCGGCTTAATGTTTGCAAAAAATTTTAAACTGAAAATAGTATTCTGTAGAATAAGAATAATAAATGTTACAAGTAACAAATTAACAAGTATTTTTATATTTTGCATATTAATTTTTCCTTAATAGGACAACGTAGTTTAATGAATATTTGTTAACAAAAGGCGTAACAACAACTTCTGTATATAATTGTTTTTTTATAACTTTTGAAACATAGCCAACAGGAATGCCATAAGGAAAAATGTAATTCAATCCTGAAGTAATAACCAAATCTCCGTTTTTATATATTTTATTATTCGGAAGAAATTTAACAATACAATTCTTATTGTTACCCATTAAAATACCATGTTGATTTGTTGATATTAACACAGTGTCTATCTGAAATAGTGGATCTGTTAATAAAAGAACTTTGGAGGATGTTGCAAAAGTGTCAACAACAAGTCCAACAACTCCGTCAATGTTAATCACTCCTTCGCCATTCTGAATTTTACAATTTGCCCCTTTATCTACTACTATAAAAGACTGGTATAATGCGTTACTGCCACCTATTACTTTTGCATTTAACTTTTTAAAATCAAAAAAATCATCAATTTCCAATATTTTTTTAAGATTTATATTTTCATTTTTTAAACTTTCAAATCTAATTAACCTTTCCTTTAATTTTAAATTCTCCTCTTTTAATTGAGCCATCTCTTTTCTTACTTCCAGATTTGACTTTAATTCTTCTTTTAGGGAATTGGTAGTATTTGTAATATAATAATTAAATAACAGAAAAGGTTTGCTTAATGAATATAAAAACTGTTCTCCAAAATTGAGCCTTACCTGATTGTAAGTTCCATAAAAAAAAATAAAAAAATTTAAAACTATTAAAATTATTAATGTTCTATTTTTATTCATTAATAATCAACTGAAACCTCTTTTAATAACTTTATTGTATCAAGTGCTTGTCCAGCTCCTCTAACCACACAGGTTAAAGGTTCTTCTGCAATAACAACTGGCAGTCCTGTCTCACTTTGAATAAGTTTATTAAGATTTTTAAGTAATGCTCCACCACCTGTAAGGACAATTCCTTTTTCTGCTATATCTCCTGCTAATTCTGGTGGGGTATTTTCAAGAGTATTTTTTATACCTTCTATAATTGGTATTATAGGCTCTCTCAAAGCCTCTCTGATTTCTTTTGATGTAATATTAATGGTAACAGGAATACCATTAACAAGGTCTCTACCTTTAACTTCCGTAGCCTCTTCTTCATGATCATCATTCTCAAATGCACTTCCAATAGCTAATTTTATAGCTTCTGCAGTTCTTTCACCAATTGCCAGATTATACTTTCTCTTCATATATTGCATTATGGCATTATCCATTTTATCTCCTGCAACTCTGACAGATTTGGCAATAACTATACCTGCAAGAGAAATTACAGCTATCTCTGTTGTCCCACCACCTATATCTACTATCATATTACCTGTTGGTTCAGTAATAGGCAGACCTGCACCAATACCTGCAGCCATTGGCTCCTCTATTAAATAAACTCCTCTTGCACCTGCTGATTCTGCTGCCTCTTTTACAGCTCTCCTTTCCACAGGTGTTATACCTGACGGAATACAAATGATAACCCTTGGTCTGATAAAACTTCTTCTGTTGTGAGCTTTCTGTATAAAGTACCTTAACATTGCCTCTGTTACTTCAAAATCAGCTATAACCCCATCTCTCATTGGTCTGATTGCATGAATATTACCTGGAGTTCTTCCAAGCATATCCTTTGCTTCTTTTCCAACAGAAAGAACCTTTTTGCTCCCCTTATATTCAGACACTGCAACAACAGAGGGTTCATTAACAATAATACCTCTGCCTTTCATAAAAACAAGAGTATTTGCTGTGCCTAAATCTATTGCTAAATCACTTGAAAAAAATCCTGCAAATTTTCCCAATACCATAATGACCTCTCAAATTAAAAGATTAAAATAAACTCTACTATATATTAAAATTTACATTTAGGCAATTATTAAAATTTGAAAATTTTTTAATTTTATAATATAAGGATTTAATATGATAATTATATACAATATTTTAATTTTTGTAGCAACTATATTATTTTTGCCTGTTGTGTTTTTTAAAATTTTATCAAATAAAAATTTAAAAACTGGAATTAAAGAACGACTCACTATCTATAATAAAAAATTCCTTAACTCTATTATAGCTCATAATAAAATTATTTGGATTCATGCATCATCTGTTGGAGAAGTTAATATTTCCAAACTTCTAATAGAAAATTTTAAAAAATTTTATCCTGATTTTAAAATTTTAATTACTGTAATGACATCTGCAGGTTATGAAACAGCATCAAGAGCAAATCTGTTTGATTTCATCACATTTATTCCATTTGATCTATCCATTTTTATTAAAAGATTTTTAAAAATTGTTCAACCTAAAATAATTTTAGTTGCAGAAACGGAATTTTGGCCAAATATGTTTTACTATTCTAATAAAAAAAACATACCTCTAATTGTATTTAACTGCAGAATCTCCGATAATTCCATTAAAAATTATTTGAAATTTAAATTCTTTTTTAAAAAAATTTTAAATAAAGCAACATATTTTTTATGTCAGAATCAGGTTACAGTTAATAGACTAATTTTACTGGATGTGAATCAAGAAAAAATAAAATTAACAAAAAACATTAAATTTGATTTGAATTTTCCTAAATTCGACATTAAAACTGTTTATAAAGAACTTTATTTGGAAAATAAAAAAGATACTTTTATAATTACAGCAGGCTCCACTCACCACAATGAAGAAGAGATTATTTTAAATATTTTTGAGAAGTTAAATAAAAGCAAAAAAAATCTTTTTCTCATAATAGCTCCAAGACATGTTCAAAGAAGTAATGAAATCATAGAATTCTTGAAAAACAGAAAACTGAAATTCAATCTCTTTTCTGAAAAAAAACTTGATAAAAATTCAAATATTTTAATTATTGATAAAATAGGCGTCTTAATTAAGGCTTATTCAATATCAGATATATGTTTTATTGGCGGGGGAATGACTTTGAGAGGAGGACAAAATCCCCTGGAAGCTATTTATTTTAAAAAACCTGTAATATCAGGTAAAAACATTTTTAATTTTAAAGAAATATATAATTTGTTAGATAAAAACAACGGTGTTGTTTTGGTGGATAATGAATTTATTTTAGAAACAGAATTAAAAAAACTCATTGAAAATAAAAATTACAGAGAGCAGATTGCTCAAAACGGATATGAAATTTTAAAAGAAAACAGAGGTGCAATAGAAAAAACATTAGAATTTATAAAACAAGTCTAATTTTGAATCTTGAAACTTTAACCTTTTATTTTAAAAACTCTTTTTCTCAATTCTTCAATAATATTTTTCAATCCTATTTTTTTTACAGATGATATTACGAAAATTTGTTTTAATAATTTATCTGATAAACAATGCTGTATTTCCTTTACTTTATTGTTATCTGCTGTATCAATTTTAGTAAGACATATAATCTCTTCTTTATCCAGAATATCTGGATTAAATTTTAAAAGCTCATCTCTTATTTTTACATAATTCTCATATATTAATTCAATATCTAATAAAGATATATCTATTAGATGGAGTAATACTTTAGTTCTTTCAATATGTTTTAAAAATTGAATTCCTAATCCTCTGCCTTCAGCAGCTCCTTGTATAAGTCCCGGAATATCCGCTAAAACGAGACTTTCTCCATGGTCAAAGTCAATTACTCCCAAATTAGGGGTTAAAGTGGTAAAAGGATATTCTGAAATCTTTGGTTTTGCATTTGAAACTACAGAGATAAAAGTTGATTTTCCTGCATTTGGAAGTCCTATCAAACCCACGTCAGCTAACAATTTTAATTCAAGTTTTAAATCTTTTTCTTCTCCTTCTTTTCCATCTTCTGCAAAATATGGAGCTCTGTTAGTAGAAGAGACAAAATGTTTATTTCCTTTTCCTCCGCCTCCTCCTTTTGCAACAAGAACAGTTTCTTCATTTTTTGTTAAATCATATAAAATCTCATTGCTATTTCTGTCTTTAATAATTGTTCCAACAGGAACTTTAATGTAAATATCTTCTCCTTTTTTCCCATATTTGTCTTTTCCTTTACCGTTTTCACCGTTTTTGGCTTTTATAATTCTTTTATATCTTAAATCAGACAATGTTGATAATTGGTTTGTGGCAATAAAATATATATTTCCGCCTCTTCCGCCGTCACCACCGTCAGGACCGCCTTTGGGAATAAACTTTTCTCTTCTAAAGCTTACACAACCATTGCCACCTTTGCCAGCTACAACAGTAATTTCTATTTCATCAATAAATTTCATTAAAACCCCTCTGAAAATAAAAAAGCCCCTTAGAAAAGGGGCTAAAATCTATTTTAAATAAAATATTGAATTTTTAAGCTGCTGAAGAATAAACACTTACTTTCTTTCTTTTTTTATCTTTTCTTTCAAATCTTACATAACCGTCTATTAGTGCAAAAATTGTGTAATCTTTGCCTAAACCTACATTTTCGCCAGGATGAAATTTGGTACCTCTTTGTCTGATTATAATATTACCGGCTTTAACAAATTCTCCGCCAAATTTTTTAACACCAAGTCTTTTGCTAATGCTGTCTCTGCCGTTTTTACTACTTCCACCAGCTTTTTTATGTGCCATGGCTTCCTCCTATGTTAAAATATCTTTAATTTTTAATTTTGTATAAAATTGTCTGTGACCCTTTTTTCTTTTGTAATTTTTTCTTCTTTTGAATTTAAAAACAATAATCTTTTTATCTTTCTTAGTTTCCAGAACTTCACCAATTACTCTGGCATTTTCAAGATATGGGTTGCCTGTAGTAATTTCGCCGTCCTTATTAATTAAAATAACTTTTGAAAATTCAAAGTCAGAACCTTCTTCTGCGTCTAATTTCTCAACTTTAATAATTTCATTCTCTGAAACTTTATACTGTTTCCCGCCTGTTTCTATAATTGCATACATATTGTTCTCCTCCGCTTTAATTTAAGGGAGAAGCTTATTAAACAAAATTAACTCTAATGTCAAGGTTTTTTTTGTTTTTAATGAAAATTGATAAAAAATTAATTTTATGATAACAGCAAATATGGAAATCTTTAAAAACGGGTTGAAAAACGGGTTACAAATCAGTTTCAAAATAGTGCCTTATATTATACCTATTTATATTTTTGTAGATTTTTTCAAAAACACTTCGGTTTTTATAAAAATCGCCAGTTTTTTTAATCCATTAATGTCTTTACTTGGACTTCCAGGCAAAGCATCTATTGTTATATTGTCAGGTTTTCTGATTAATCTCTATGCAGCAATAGGTGCTATGATTCCCATTGCACTTACACCAAAACAAATTACTATTATTGGTCTGGTGTTAGGTATTTCGCATAATTTGATTGTTGAATCAATTATTCTATCCAAATCCGGAGTTAAAGCATACATTACAGTAACTTTTAGAATTTTTATAGGAATTTTAATAGGTATTATGGTAAATCAATTATGGAATTTAATTTCTTAATTTCACTAAAAAAGGCTTCTTTTTTATCATTAAAAATGGTTTTTATTATTACCATTGTTATGATTGTTTATGAGTTATTTGAAAACTCCAAATTATATAAAAAAGTAGAAAAATTATTAAATTCTCCTTTAAAACACATAGGATTTAGCACAAACTCCTCAATAACAATGGTAGTTGGAATCATTCTTGGAATAGCTTATGGTGCAGGTATTTTAATTAAAAATGCTGCTACAGGGAATATGAGTAAAAAGGAAATTATTCTATCATGCTTATTTTTATCACTATGTCATGCTGTTTTTGAAGATACTTTAATATTTGTAGCTGTCGGCGCAAATGGACTTATTATTTTAGGTACAAGGATTATTTTAGCAGTTGTTGTGATTTATATTTTAAAAACAATTATAAAGCAGTAAAATCTGTATTTACAGTTAGACTTATTCTTAATCTGCACATGCCTCGGGGCACTGTAGGGGGTCTGATACCTTGTATAAAAATTCCCCTTTCAAGAAGTTTTTCAGATAGTTGCATTACTGTTTCTTCATCTCCTATTAATAATGGAATTATCTGAGTTTGACTGTTTAAAGTATTAAGGCCGTTTTTATTTAATATTTTTCTTAGGTTTTCCGCTTTATTCAAAACATGTTTTCTTCGTTTCCTTCCCTCATCTGATTTTACAATTTCAATGGCTTTCATAGTAGCACCAATTATACCAGGAGGAAGAGCTGTTGTGTAGATAAGAGGTCTTGCTCTGTTTATAATGAAATCTATTAATTCTTTACAACCTGCAATATAAGCTCCAAAAGTGCCAAGAGCTTTTCCAAAAGTACCCATTTGAATATGAATCCTTCCGCTAAGATTAAAGAATTCAGAACTACCGCTACCGTTTTCCCCAAGAATACCAGTAGCATGAGCATCATCTGTCATAATAAATGCATTATACTTTTCAGCAAGGAGAACTATATCATTAAGTGGAGCAATATCTCCATCCATACTAAACACCGAATCTGTAACAATAAGTTTATTCACAAAATTTCCAGATTTTTTAAGCAAAGTTTCAAGATGCTCCATGTTGCAATGTTTGTAAATGAATTTTGTGGCTTTTGACATTTTGCAACCATCAACAATACTTGCATGATTATACTCATCTGAAAATATTGCATCTTTTTCAGAAACCAGAGCTGTTAACACTCCAATGTTTGCCATATATCCTGTATTAAAGAGAATTGCTTTTTCACAATTTTTAAACTTTGCCACTTCTTGTTCAAGTTGTTTATGTATCTCCATTGTACCTGTAATTAATCTTGAACCTGTTGAACCAACTCCATATTTTCTGCACGCTTCTATTTCTGCATTAATTAGAAGAGGATGGCCTGCAAGACCGAGGTAATTGTTGGAACAGAGGTTTAAAACTTCTTTATTGTTTAAAATAATCTTTGAATCAGGCTTGGATGATATAACTCTTAAGAATCTGTATCTTTTTGATTTTTTAACAATATCAATCTCGTTTTTTAAAAATTTAACAAAATTTTCCATTTTAATAATCAGCTATTTTCAAATCTAAATCTTGTAACATTTTCAAGTCATCTTCAATTTGTCTTCCTTTTGTGGTAAGATAATTACCAACCATAAGTCCGTTTGCACCTGAAGATATAAGCAAAACCTGCAAATCTCTCAGATTATACTCCCTGCCACCGCAAATCCTTATATCTTTATCTTGATGAATTAATCTGTAAACCGCAACTATTTTAAGACATTCCAAAGGATTCAGATATTGGGCTTTTTCCAATCTTGTGCCCCTTATTGGATTTAAAAAATTTATTGGTATTGAATCAACATCCAATTCTTTTAAGGTATTTGCAAGTTCAATTCTATGTCCCCAATTTTCACCAAGCCCGAATATACCGCAACTACATACATAAAGTCCCTTGTCTTTGGCTCTTTTAACTGTATCTACATCATCCTGGTATTTATGGGTAGAACAAATATTGTGAAAAAAGGACTCTGATGTTTCAAGATTATGATGGTACCCATTAAGGCCGGCTTTTATTAAGTCTTTGAAAAAATCATCATCAATAATACCAAGAGATGCACAACATTTCAGAGAAGTCTTTCCGGAAATCATCTCAACTGCTTTTAAAATAACAGATTTGTCTTTTTTAGTTTGAATGGCAGTACCACTTGTAACAATTGAAAATCTATGAGCCCCATAAGATTCCATAATTTTTGCCTGATTTAAAATTTCATCAACAGTAATAAGAGAGAAAACATCTATATCTGTACGATGATACTTGGATTGAGCACAAAAAGCACAATTTTCCGGGCATTTACCTGATTTTGCATTGATTATGGAGCATAACTTTATATTATTTTTCTTACTTTTAATTCTAAGTGAATTTATTTCAGGTAAAATCTCTAAAAATTCATTAAAATCAGCATCTATTATTTTATTGATTAAATCATTCATAGCAGGCTGATAGCATATTAAATAACATTTGACAAGCCTAAGAAAAAATATTATACGAAACTAAGTTTCACTTATAAATATATTTAGGAGGAATTATGCAATCTCATATTAAAGATATTAATCTTGCTGAAGAAGGCAAATTGAGAATTGAATGGGCTGCCCAAAACATGCCTGTTTTAGAGTTGATTAAAGAAAAGTTTTCCAAAGAAAAACCATTAAATGGTATCAGATTATCTGCATGCCTTCATGTTACAACAGAAACTGCCAACCTTATGATTACTTTAAAAGAAGGTGGAGCTGACGTTGTTTTATGTGCATCTAATCCCCTGAGCACACAGGATGATGTTGCAGCATCTCTTGTAAAACACTATAAAATCCCTGTTTTTGCAATAAAAGGAGAGGATACTGATACTTATTATGATCATATAAAAAGTGCTCTTGAACATTACCCCCAAATTACCATGGATGACGGAGCAGATCTTGTATCATCATTGCATTTTATTATTCTTGAAAAATATAACGAACTTAATCCATCAGTAAGAAATTGGATTCAGAATTTAAGCAGCCAAAACCTGGAAAAGTTAAAAAAAGAAGTTTTTGGAGGCACAGAAGAAACTACTACTGGTATTATCAGACTCAAAAGCATGGAAAAAGACAAAGTCTTAAAATTTCCCGTGCTTGCTGTAAATGATGCAATGACCAAACACTTTTTCGACAATAGATACGGTACTGGACAAAGCACAATAGACGGTATTATCAGAGCTACTAACAGGCTTCTTGCAGGTACTTATTTTGTTGTATGCGGTTATGGCTGGTGTGGCAAAGGTTTGGCAATGAGAGCACGAGGTATGGGAGCTAATGTTATAGTTACAGAAGTTGACCCTGTTAAAGCACTTGAAGCTGTAATGGATGGTTTTTTGGTAATGCCTATAAAAGATGCTGCTAAAATCGGCGATTTTTTCTGCACAGTTACTGGTGATATGCATGTAATTAGAAAAGAACATTTTGAAAAAATGAAAGACGGTGCTATTGTGGCAAATTCAGGTCATTTCAATGTGGAACTTGATATTGAAGGGTTAGAAGAAATCTCTGTTAATAAAAGACAAATAAGAGAATACGTTACTGAATACACATTAAACGATGGCAGAAAAATCAACATATTAGGAGAAGGCAGACTTATAAATCTTGCTTCAGCAGAAGGACACCCTTCCAGTGTAATGGATATGAGCTTTGCAAATCAGGCTCTTGGAGCAGAATATATTTTGAAAAATCATAAAAAATTAAAAAACAAAGTTTACAGTATCCCGGAAAAAATCGACAGAAACATTGCTACGTTAAAGCTCAAAAGCATGGGAGTAAAAATAGACAAATTAACCAAAGAGCAAAAAAAATATTTATCCTCATGGGAAATGGGAACATAGTTTAAACTGATGAAAATAGAGTTAAGTTTTTAGTCAATAGACAATAGGATTTAGTTGTTAGTGATTGGGATTTAGTTATTTTCCCTAAACATTAATCTCAAAATCCTAAATCCAACCGGGCACTAAACTTTCAGTTAATGCTCATAAGGTTGGAAAATATGATTTATATATTGCAAATATTTAATTGGTCTTTTTTTAAGTTGTGAGTGTTATGATTGCTAATTGATTGTTATCTGCAGACTCTCGTCTAACGACTATTGACTAATTTAACTTTAAACTAAAAATATAAGGAGGAAATCATGAAAAAACTTGTTATTTTGATAATAGCTTTATTTTTAGTATCTTGTGCTTCTCAAAAAAAAGTAGTTGACCAATCTGCATTTAAAACAGGAGCCAATGGGCAAGGTGCTGCAACATCAACCCAGGAAGGCAAAACAACTACCAAATGGGACAAAAATGGAGTTGCAAAAGAAGGTGTTGGAGAAGAAAATTTAACTGAAGAACAAATAAGAGAACGTTTAATGCAGCAAAATGAACTATTAAAAGAGGATATTGCCAAATTTGAAAATCATGATATTCATTTTGATTTTGATGATTATAAGATTAAAGCAGATGATATTCCTTATCTTGAATCTCTTGCATTATGGCTAAAAAATCATCCAGGTTTTAAAATAACTATTGAAGGGCATTGTGACGAAAGAGGTTCTGATATGTATAATCTGGCATTAGGTGAGAAAAGAGCCAATTCAGTAAAAGATTTTTTAACAACAATGGGAGTGCCTTCCAGTGAAATAAGTTGTATAAGTTATGGAGAAGAAAGGCCCATTGATTCAAGGCACAATGAAGAAGCATGGGCAAAAAACAGAAGGTGCCATTTTGTGATTTCCAAATAATAAATTATGCATTCGGAAAAAGAGAAATTCTTCAAAAAAGCTAATAATATACTAAATGAACTGTTTCCAGAAAAAATAAATTATGAAAGTTTAAAAAATTTTCAATTTTTCAGATGGCATAAAAAATTAATAACATATTATTTAAAACCAGTTAAAAATCCTGAAATTATAGATTTTGACGAATTAATAGGCATTGATAATATTAAAAATACTGTTTATAATAACACTTTACAGTTTGTAAAAGGATTTGCTGCCAACAATGTACTTCTCTGGGGTGAAAGAGGTTGCGGCAAATCATCACTTATAAAAAGTATTGTAAAAAAATTTGATAAAAACAAATTAAAATTAGTTTTCGTTAAAAGAGAAGAATCTACATCTCTTGAAGAACTATTAGATACTCTTTCTACTTTACATTTTAAGTTTATAATATTTCTGGATGACATATCTTTTGTTACTGAAAATCAGGATTTCAAATCTTTAAAGTCAATTTTAGATGGCGGAGTTGTAGAAAATCAGAATAATATTTTGATATATTCTACATCCAATAGAAGGCATATGGTTAAAGAATCACATATTGATAACAATGAAATACACCAAGTTGATGCAATTTCCGAGAAAATTTCTTTAAGTGACAGATTCGGTATCTCTCTTGGAATTTACAAACCTGATAAAGATACATATTTAGAAATTGTACGACATTATATCAAAAAATTTTTTTTGGAAAACTATTTTAATGAACATGATGCCCTGAATTTTGCAATGTATAAAGGAGGTTTCACAGGAAGAGCTGCATATCAATATGCCATTACTCTTTTAGGTAAAAAATAATATGGAAATAGCTCTATTTGAACCGGAAATTCCTCAAAATAGTGGTAATATAGCAAGGTTATGCGCTGCTACAAACAGCAACCTTCATTTTATAGGTAAATTAGGTTTTTCATTGTCCAATAAGTATTTAAAAAGAGCCGGTCTTGATTATTGGGAATATGTAAATTACTTTGTATGGCAAACATTTGAAGAATTTTATAATCATTTCAAAAATAACAGGTTTTTATTAGCTACAAGCAGAGGAAAAATAACTTATAATCAAATCTCTTATCAATTAAATGATGTTTTGTTATTCGGAAGTGAAACAAAAGGTCTGCCAGAACAAATTTTAAATAATTTCCCTGACGAATATAAAATTAAAATTCCTTTTGTAAATGTAAGATGCTTAAATATTGCAAATTCTGTAAGTATAATCTTATATGAGGCATTAAGGCAGAATCAATTCAAAAAGTTGCTTTAGGTAAGTATTAAATTCTGTTTTTTCTATCAAGTGTCCTGTACTGTATAGCTTCCAAAATATGTTTATCTAAAATCTCTTCCGAGTTATCAAGGTCTGCTATGGTTCTTGCCACTTTTACAATTCTTGAATATGCTCTTGCTGAAAAACCCATTTTCTGTATAGCCATTTCCATAAGTTTTAAACATGAAGAATTTAATTTGCAGTATCTCTTCATTTCTTTTTCATTCATCTGTGCATTGCAAAAAATATTTTCATCTTTAAATCTGTTAATTTGAATATTTCGTGCATTTATAACTCTTTCTCTAATAACCATGGAGCTTTCAGAAGAATCCGGATTTAAAAGGTCTTTATGTTTAACTGCCGGCACTTCTATTTGAATATCAATCCTATCCATTAAAGGCCCTGAAATTCTCGACTGATACTTTTTAATTTCATTATGAGTGCAAGTACATTCTCTCTCGGAACTGCCATAATATCCACACTTGCATGGATTCATTGCTGCAACGAGCATAAATTTTGCCGGGAATGTAAGAGTGGTTGAAGCTCTGGAAATAGTAACTTTGCCATCCTCAAGAGGTTGTCTTAATACTTCTAACACTGATTTTTTGAATTCAGGCAGTTCATCTAAAAACAACACTCCGTTTGTAGCAAGAGAAACTTCACCAGGTCTCGGGTAACTCCCTCCGCCTATTAGAGCTATATCTGAAATTGTATGGTGCGGACTCCGGTACGGTCTGGTAGTAATAATAAAGTTTTTATTATCAAGAAGCCCAACAACAGAATGAATTTTTGATGTTTCAAGAGCTTCCTCAAAAGTCATAGGTGGAAGTATAGATGGCAATCTCTTTGCAAGCATAGTTTTACCAGCACCTGGAGGGCCAATCATAATAAGATTGTGTCCGCCTGCAGCAGCAACTTCAAGAGCCCTTTTAATATGAAATTGTCCCTTAACATCCTTAAAATCAGGTATATTTTCCAATGGCTTATTTAGAATATCAGATATATCCATTTTAAATAAAAACTTTTCTTTTTCCTCTTCATTATTTAAAAAACCTATAACTTCTTTTATATGCTTAAATCCATAAATATCAATACCGTTTACAACTGAAGCTTCATAACCGTTTGCTGCAGGTAAAATAATACCATTTGCTTTGGATTCTTTTACCCTTAATGTTATAGGCAAAACCCCTTTAATTTCTTTTATTTCACCATCAAGAGACAATTCTCCAAGCACAAAATATTTGTTTAAATTTTCTTTTTTAACAATGCCCATATTGGATAAAATACCGAGAGCTATTGGCAAATCATAGGCAGAACCTTCTTTTTTCAAGTCAGCAGGTGCCATATTAACAACAACTTTGCTTTGAGGAAATTTGTATCCGCAATTTTTAACAGACAATTTAACTCTTTCTTTGCTTTCTTTCACTGCATTGTCAGGAAGCCCAACTATTGTAAAAGATGGAAAACCTTGGGAAGTATCAACTTCTATTTCAAGAGATATGCCTTCTATCCCAAGAAGAGCAGCTGATTTTATTTTGGTAATCAATAATACACTCCTTTTTTAATGAAAAATTAACCAATAGTTTAAAAGTCTGGGGTTTAGTTTTCCTCTCTAAATCCAACAATATAAATCTATTATTTAAAATTCAATAAAAAATGTCAATCTTTTTTATACAAGTTTGTAATTTCGTATAATTTTTTTACTTCTTTTTGTGTTAAATATCTCCACTGGCCTTCTTTTAAATCATTTAGCCCCACTGTTGCAAATTTAATTCTTTTTAATTCTATCACAGGATGTTTAACAGATTCAAACATTTTTTTCACCTGCCTTTTTCTACCTTCCCTAATTTGAAGTTCAACAATGCTGAATTCATCATCCTGTTTAATTAGTTTACATTTTGCAGGTAAAGTTTTTTTGCCATCATCAAGAAATACGCCTTTTTCTAATTTTTTAAGCTCACTTTTTTTTATATTACCTTTTATCTTTGCAATATAAGTTTTTGTGACTTTATATTTCGGATGTATTAACCTGTTTGCAAGTTCACCGTCATTGGTAAGCAAAATAATCCCGCTAACATCATAATCTAATCTTCCAACAGGATATACTCTCATTTTTACATCTTTAAGAAGGTCCGTGATTATTTTTCTTCCAAAATCATCTTTTAGAGTGGATAAAACATTTTTAGGTTTGTGTAAAACTATGTAAACTTTATTTTCAATATTTATTCTTTTATTATCTACTTCAACTATACTATTTTCAAAATCAACATCTTGCCAAGGTTCCTTTACTACAATACCGTTGATTTTTACTTTACCTGCAAAAATCAGTTCATCGCATTTTCTTCTTGCTCCTACTCCGCAATGAGCAAGAAATTTATTTAATCTCATTATTCACCAAGATAAGCTTTCTTAATTTTATCATTATTTAACAGCTCATCAGCTTTACCTTCCAGTCTAATTTCACCTGTTTCCAAAACGTAGGCTCTGTTAGATATTTTAAGTGCCATTTTGGCATTTTGCTCAACAAGGAGAATTGTACCACCTTCCCTGTTGATTTCAAGAATAATTTCAAAAATCAATTCAACAATTTTAGGTGCAAGGCCTAAAGAAGGCTCATCTAAAAGAAGCACTGAAGGGCGAGACATTAAAGCTCTCCCAATAGCAAGCATCTGCTGCTCTCCTCCACTCAAGGTGCCTGCATCTTGAGAAAATCTCTCTTTTAAAATTGGAAACAATTTAAATACTTTTTCCAAATCTTTCAAGATTTGCTCTCTGTCTTTTCTCAAATATGCTCCAAGCATAAGATTTTCTTTAACAGTTAAAAACGGAAAAACCCTTCTGCCTTCTGGCACTTGTGAAATACCTTTAAGAACAATTTTGTCAGGTGATAAATTGTCTATTCTTTGATTATTAAAAAGAATTTCACCAAATTTTGGTTTGACAATTCCGCTGATTGACAGAAGTGTTGTTGTTTTACCTGCACCATTTGCACCAATAAGAGAAACTATTTCTCCTCTATTAATATTGAAACTTATACCTTTTAATGCTTCTATTTTACCGTAATATGTTTTTATATCCTTAACCTGCAACATCTAATAACCTCATGCCCCAAGATATGCTTCAATAACCCTATTATTATTTCTAATTTCTTCAGGCAAACCTTCAGCTATCTTTTCTCCGTAATCAAGAACCACAATCCTATCTGAAATATTCATTACAAGTTTCATATCATGCTCAATTAGAATCACTGTGATACCTGTTTTTCTTATTTTTTCTATTAATTCAAGCAATTCTTGTGTCTCCTTAGGGTTCATACCAGCAGCTGGTTCATCAAGGAGCAGCAAATTTGGTTTTACTGCAAGTGCTCTTGCTATTTCCAATTTTCGCTGTTCCCCATAAGGCAAATTTGAAGCAAGCATATTTAAATCATGTCTAATTCCGACATACTCAAGCAACTTCTTTGCCTCTTTCTCTAAAACCTTTTCTTCATTCTGCTGTGCTTTTGTTTTAAGTAAAATATTTCCAATATGAGCTTTTGTGTGTAAATGTGAACCAATTAAAATATTCTCAAGAACAGTAAGATTTTGAAAAAGCCTGATATTTTGAAAAGTTCTTGCTATTCCCATTTTGGAAATATTTTCAGCTTCAAGGAATTCTCCGAAAAGATGTCTGACTTTTTTACTCATAAGATAAAAATAAAAATATGATGAAATTAAACAAATTATAACTGGAAGGATTATCAACCCTTTAATTACAGCAAAATATATAGCAAAAGCAATATCAAAAAACATCATAATAGAGTGAAATCCTCTTGCCCATGAAATTCTCTGATACAATCTGATAGTTGCAAATATTCTTAAAAGAACAACTGATATTAGAAAAATTGTAAATTCAAATTTAAAAGTTGCATCTCCGTAATAAATCAGGAAAAAATAGAGCATAACAAGAAAAGAGTATATACCTATAAAAATTGATGATAATTGTAATTTTCTTATATCATTCGGATGGTCTTCAGGAATAATTTCATTTCCCTGAAACATAATACTACCTTTTGTAGGCTTTATTAACCCTGTAAGCATATTAAAAAAAGTAGTTTTCCCTGCACCATTGGGACCTATAATACTGACTATTTCACCTTTATTTACTTTAAAGGAAACATTGGAAACAGCCTTTACACCACCGAATTCTTTTGTTAAATTGATTACTTCCAGCACTTTTACCTCTTACTAAATGGTATTAATCCGTTTGGTCTGAACCTCATCATAATTACAAGTAGTACTCCGAAAATAAGATACCTTGCTTCTACAAATTGCTGAGGCAAAACATTTCTAAGAACTTCTGTAATTGGTATTAAAACAAGTGCTCCAAGCAATACACCGTAAACATTCCCCATTCCCCCAAAAACAATCAAACATAGTATTAGTATAGATTCCCAAAATTTAAACATGTCAGGATGAATAAATGAAAACCATTTTGCAAAAAAACACCCACCAACAGCACCAATTGAAGCACTAATAGCAAAAGCAAGAACTTTATATCTGACAACATTTACTCCACAGCATCTGGCAGCAATTTCATCTTCTCTAATGGCAAACCAAGCTCTACCAATTTTGGAATGTTCAAGCCTTTTTATAATTAAAAATATTATACTGAAAATAAAGAGCATAAGATAATAATACTCATATCCTTTTGTAAAAGTATAGCCCAAAATCGTAATAGGAGGAATCCCTGCTATACCCATAGGACCTCTTGTAAGCCAGATTTCATTTCTCACAATTAAAATTACAAGCTCTGCAAAACCAAATGTAACTATTGCAAAATAATCACCTGTCAGCCTTAGTGTAGGAGTACCTAATACAACACCTGAAATAGCTCCGGCAATCAATGCAAGAGGAAGCAATATATAAAACGGTAATCCGTAATGAACAGACAAAAGTCCTGCAACATAAGCTCCTATACCGTAGAAACCGACATATCCCAAATCTAACAGGCCTGCAAAACCTACAATAATATTTAACCCCATTGCAAGTACCATATAGAGGATTGTCAGTGTTGCAACTCTTGTAATATAACCTGCACTTTCAATTGGTATCCATGGCAAAATCAAAGCTATAATAAAAGCTAAAATAAGATACTTTTTATATTTCAAATCCTTCTCCTAAATTGGTTCAAGCTTTAATTGGCAAGTGTCGTTAGTTTTTAGTCTTTTAAATCCATTTTTCATTGTATCTTCATTCCCTACAAGAGATGTTCCACGCTCTATGAATAAATTTTTTTATCATTGTCTGTATTATTTAAAAATTCATCATCTTCATATTCTTCAACAGTTGTTTCAATCATTTCAGCTAAAACCGTAGCAACTGACTCTTCTATAATATTTATTAATTCTTCTACTGTAAGTTCAGAAACTTTTTTATTGTAATCCATTAAAATCTCCTTAGACCTTTTCTACTCTTTTTTTACCAAGTAAACCAGATGGGTTAAAAAGTATTACAAAAATCATTGCAGCATATGCAATGCCGTGTCTGTACTGGCTTGAAATATAACCTGCTCCAAATGTCTCTGCCATACCAAGCACAACACCGCCAAGCATTGCTCCTGGAACAGAACCTATCCCTCCCAAAACTGCAGCTGCAAATGCTTTTATTCCTGCAATATATCCCATTGTAGGGTATATACTGTTATAATACATTCCTATTAGAATTCCTGCAACAGCTGCCAACCCAGAGCCAAGAGCAAATGTAAAAGAGATAACTCTATTAACATCTATTCCCATTAAAGCAGCTGCCTGCTTATCCTGAGCAATTGCTCTCATGGCTGTGCCTATTTTGGTTTTATTAATAATAAGATGCAAAACTATCATGAGGATAATTGAAAGTACTATAATCGTTATCTGAAGATAAGATATTGTTAGAAAAACATTTTTAAAAATTGGAATTGAATCATCTGGCAAATTAATTGCCAATTTTTTAAAAAAAGCAGGAATAACATTGCGAGAATACCTTTTAATATTCGCACCCCATATGATAAGGGCTAAATTTTGAAAA
The DNA here is from genome assembly GCA_964492825.1 of uncultured bacterium. GTDB lineage: Bacteria > DYJV01 > DYJV01 > DYJV01 > DYJV01 > CAZBLP01. The sequence continues at coordinate 15,887 of CAZBLP010000010.1, read as the reverse complement.
AAAATGCTCATTCCTATAGCTGTTATTAAAGCTGACAACCTGTCTGAATGCCTTACTGGCCTGTATGCTATTATGTCAAGGAATATTCCTATTATAATACATGAAATTACAGCAAGAATAAAAGCAAAATAAAAAGAAATGCCAATGTTAAGATAGGTGTACATAAAAAATGCACCAAGCATATAAATTTCGCCATGTGCAAAATTTATAAGCTCAATTACACCATACACAAGAGTGTAACCTACTGCTATCAATGCATATACACATCCAAGCACCAATCCGTTAACAAGCTGCTGCCAGAACATTCTACTCCCATAACTTATGATTTACAGTTTATTCGCTCTATTATAATTTCTTTTCAGAAAACTTATTTAATCTGAACCTCAGCACCAACCCATTTCCCGTTTTTTATTATCTTAATAAAAGCAGGTTTCTGGCAATCACCATATTTATCAAAATATGTCGCACCTGTAATCCCCTTGAAAGCTTTTTCAGGAGAATTAATGCCAGCTAAATATGCTCTGATTTTTTCTCTGTCTTTTCCTACATTTTTTATAGCTTGCGCTGCAAGCATAACAGCATCGTAAGAATTTGCTGCAAACCAGTTAGGCTCTGATTTGAATTTATCTTTATATTCTTTTATAAATTTTGCTGCTTCGCCACTTGCCTTATCAGGAATAAACGGAGTTGTAATCATAAGTCCTTCTGCATCAGGGTTTTGAAGCATAATTTTGTCATCCAACCCATCTGCGCCCATGAATTTTGATTTAAAACCAAGTTCCCTTGCTTGTGAAATAATCAAAGTTCCCTGCGGTGCATAACCTGGAATAAATATCACATCAGGCCTCATGGCTCTATATTTTGTTAAAATAGGTTTAAAATCCGTATCATCCTGGGTATAAGCTTCTTTACCTAAGATTTTCAGGCCTCTTCTTTTGGCCTCCTTAACAAAAGCATCTTTCAAACCTATGGAATAATCGTTATTTTCATAAAAAATAACTATTTTTTTAGCATGCAAAGCTTTATCAGCATACTTTGCAAGAAATTTACCTTGGAAATCATCTCTGTAAACATTTCTGAAATAATATCTACTTAATCTTCCAATTGTAATATTTGTAGATGCAGGAGAAATTGCAGGAATTTTTGCCCTTTTATAAATTGGCAAAGCTGATAAAGTTGCTGAAGAACATAAGTGTCCCACTACAATGTACACATCTTTCATACTTGCTATTTTGGTAGCAACATTTGCTGCTTCCTTTGGGTCGCACATTTCATCTTCCAATAAAATTTTTACTTTTTCTCCGTTAATGCCACCGGCTTTGTTAATATGCTCAGCTGCAAGCAAACTGCCATTTTTCACTCCTTCTCCAAATGTAGCAAGAGGACCGGTAAATGGACTTGCAACAGGAATCTTTACTTCAGCTAAAAGTAATGAACTAAAAAACAAAAATAATATTGTGTTCAAAAATATTTTTTTCATTTTTCCCTCCTCTTTTTTGAATACTTAGGCATATATAATTGTTAAATTTTCAGTTAAGTAGCCTGGTAGATACTCAAAAATTTAATCTCTTCTGCACTTTTTTAAAAATATTCTTCTGTTTCCGGGTCTACTATAGTGATTTTACCTGCTGCAATTTCTTTAAGTGCAACAACAGTTAGTTTATTCCTCTCAGGATCAACTACAGGTTTTGCTCCTTTTAAAAGCTGTTTAATTCTTTTAAAAGCCACTATTGTAAGCTTATACCTGCTTGGAATCTGCTCCAAACAATCTTCAATTGTAACTCTTGCCATTCTATGCTCCTTTATAACTTTTTATTATCTCTTTAACTTTATCCTTTATAAATTCAGATTTTAAACTGTTACATGTAAAAATAGCTTCAAGCTCTTTAAAAGCTTTATCCAATTTATCATTTATTATCAGATAATCATAAGTTAATGAGTGTTTAATTTCCCTTAAAGCATTTTTTAATCTTAAGTTTATAACTTCTTCAGAATCAGTGCCTCTTTTAACTAACCTCTCTTTTAAAACTTCAAAAGATGGCGGTAAAATAAAAATTGAAATCAAACTTATACTTGTGTCTTTTATATTGTTTTTTACTATTTTAGCACCTTGATAATCAATGTCAAGTATAACATTTTTACCCTTCCTGATATTCTTAAAAACATAATCTTTTCCTGTGCCGTAATAGTAATTGTGAACTTTTGCAAATTCTAAAAATTCGTTATTCTCTATCATTGATTTGAACTGGTCATTATTAATAAAAAAATAATCCTTACCATTAATTTCATTATTTCTCGGCGGCCTTGTTGTAAAAGAAATCGAAAAAATAGAATTTTCTCTGTTTTTTAAGATTTTCTGAATAAGACTTGTTTTACCTGCTCCAGACGGAGCTGAAATTATAAAAATTGTGCCTTCTGCCATTATTCTATATTCTGTATCTGCTCCCTGATTTTCTCGACTTCTGTCTTTGATTCGATTATTATATTTGAAATTTCAGGCAATACATTTTTTGAACCAATGGTATTAATCTCTCTGTTCATTTCCTGTAAAATAAAATCCAATTTCTTTCCGATTGGGGGTTTTAACTCTATTGTTGATAAAAATTTCCTAATATGACTGTTAAACCTGACTATTTCTTCTGTAACATCAGTTTTATCAGCAAATTGTACAATCTCAAATTCGACTCTCTTTTCATTAATCAAGTCACTTTGCTTGCCAAAAATCCGCTCAATATTTTTTTCCAGTTTTTCTTTATACTTTTGAACAATCTGCTCTTTAAATTTATCAATATCTTTAATATAACCTTTTAATTTCTCAATTCTATTTAAAATATCATTTTCAAGATACCTGCCCTCTTCCTCTTTCATTGAATTTAAGCTATCAACTGCTTTTGCTAATAATTTTAAACTAAAAGCTTTAAACTCCTCGTCTAATTCTCTTTCTTTTAAATCAAAAATCCCTTTCATTTTTACAAAATCAGTTGTTTTAACTTCATTTGGAATTCTCAATTTTTCGCTAATAGCTTTAAGTCCATTAAAATAATGCCCTGCCAATTCCACATCAACTAATATGTCAGAATAAAGATTGCTACTCTTTTCAAAATTTACTGATAAATAAATCTTTCCCCTGCTTATCTTTTCCCTTATACTGTCTCTGAAATCTTTCTCCAATAATGAAATAAAACCAGGCATTCTAAAATTTATGTCAAGGTATCTGTGATTAACGCTTTTAATCTCCATGGTTACTGCTGAATCATTAAATGAATCTGTGGCAATACCAATGCCTGTCATGCTTCTTAACAACTTGTCTCTCTCCTTTTTTTCCTAATAATACTACCTAAAAATTGACCTGAGAAATATGATAATACAAAAAATAAAAATAATGGAACTGTCAGTTTAATCCCCAATATAAGTCTAATTGCTACAATAATCGGTACTGGAATATGAACTGCAAGAAACCAATGTAATGAAAATTTTTTAGTATTTTCTCTCCAGTAACCAAACGGAATATTTAGGAAAAATATAAAAATTGCCAGATACATTTTAGAATAATCCAGGGATATTTAATCCAAGACCTCCTGTAAGTTTTGACATCTCTTCGTTCATCATATCCTGCGATTTTTTAATACCCTGGTTAACAGCAGCAACTATCAAATCTTGCAACATTTCAATATCTTCAGGGTCAACAACTTCTTTTTCGATTTTAAGGGAAACAAGCTCCTGTTTACCATTTACAACTGCAGTAACCATTGAACCACCAGCACTGCCTTCAACTGTTCTTGTAGCAAGTTCTTCCTGAACCTTATTCATTTTATCCTGAACTTTTTTGAGCTGCTTCATCATATTGCCAAAGCCTTTCATAATTCCTCCTGAGCATATTTAATTTTTTCAATTTCACCATTAAAAAGATTTAAAATATCATTAATAACTTCATTTTGCAATACTTTATGTTTAAATTGCAACTTTTTATTGGTAATTAATGCCACTTGAACTTTCATATTGCAGAATTTCTGTATAAACTCTTCTATTTCTGAAATTAATTTTGTTTCATCAGGAACTATCTTATTTATCTCAATTATGATTTTATCATTATCTGATTGCAATAGTTTTGCATTAGAAACAAATCCGTACAATATCGGCTTTTCATAAGATAAATATTTTAGGAAACTTTGCCAGTTAAATTCTTTTTTTTTATCTTGATTTTTATCTATATTTTGGGGAGAATCAACAACTTGCCGGGAAATCTTCAAATTTTTCAATTCATTAACAATCTCATCAACACTTTTTAAATTAGTAATATCCATTATTTTTAAAATAAACATTTTAAAACTTATTTCCGGAAATTCCGAGAATTTTATTTTATCATACTCTTTTACAAGCATATTTAAAACTGTTTGAATAAAAAATCTGTCAACATTATTTGCAATCTTTAACATATCATCTATATTTTCAGGAGAATCTTCTATAATTTCCTTTTGCTCTGGAAGATAATTTAAAATAACTATATTCTGTAAATACTCTATAAAATCCCTTGTTAATTCTTTAAAATCAATTCCTTCATAATAAAGTTTATTTATAACAGACAGAACTTTTTCATAATTTTTTTCTGAAATATAAACCATTAATTCATTGAAAAATGTAATATTGGAATACCCGAGTATATCATCTATAAATTTTCTTGCATTTTCATCATAATAAAAACTTATAACCTGCTCCAACAGACTTAATCCGTCTCTCATTGAACCTTCACTTTTTTTAGCAACTCTGAACAGAATATTGTCGGGAATATTGATATTTTCCGAATCTAATACTTTTTTAAAATTTTCAACAATTTTAATCAAAGAAATTCTTTTAAAATCAAACCGTTGGCATCTTGAAAGTATAGTAACAGGAATCTTATAAGGCTCTGTTGTGGCAAAAATAAATACAACAAAATCCGGAGGCTCTTCCAATACCTTTAATAGGGCATTAAATGCCTCATTTGTAAGCATGTGAACCTCATCTATAATAAAAATTTTATACCTGGAATTTAAAGGAAAAGTTTTGGCTCTCTCTTTCAATTCCCTTATTTCATTAATTCCTCTGTTAGATGCACCATCTATTTCTTCTACATCCATTGATATGGATTCTGTAATTTCTTTACAATTCCTGCAATTATTGCATGGACGCACAGATAGGCCTTCTTCACAATTTAAAGATTTTGCCAAAATTCTTGCTGTAGTTGTTTTACCTACACCACGTGAACCGGAAAAAAGGTAAGCATGAGCAATTCTATTGCTTTTGATTGAATTTATAAGAGTAAAGGTAATATGCTCTTGGCCTACTACATCTTCAAATACCTGAGGTCTGAATTTTAATGCCAAAACTTTATGATTCATCAAATTATTACTTTCTCCGTATAGATTTTTAAAAAGAGAGGTATTAAAAAGGTCAGGGTACCTGCGGCACACAATTAAAGCTGTTACCGCTGCTCCCTCCCGGGCCTGACGGGGTTCACAACCCAACTGTTGCGCAGGGCCTGACCGATTAACCTTATAATTAAAATATTAAAATTGTCAAGAATTTATTTTAAACACCTGTTTAATTTTCTAATGCTGTTTAGCAGACATTCAGGATTATTATTCATGTCATATAATAATTGTTGTTGAATACCACCATAAAATCTTACATCATCTAAAATCGAAGTTCCTGATATTGATTTAAAAAAAATATCATACTTTTCTTTATATGGAAGATGTATACAATAATCTGCTTCTTTTTTGTTTAAAACAAATTTCTTTTTTATACCGTTAAAATCTCCAGCCTCAAGTACACTCCTGGAATTCGAGTGACTTTTAAAACAAAGATTGAGATTGTCATAGGATTTAAAATGTCCCATATTCACTCTGTTGTTCGAAATAAATTGTTTTATATGACTTTTAGGAAATAAAACCATCTTCATATCACCGTTATATTTAATCAGTTTGGTTTTACCTGAAACAGTCCATCCTTTTTTACCCATTTCAAAAAATCCGTTAAAAATCATACTACTGTCACTATCTCTATATGTCCAAAGAGAATAACCTGAAGTATATTTTTTTAATAAATTGCAAGATTTATCAAGAAAATCACTTAAAAAAGCAGGATGGATTATTGTTTTGCCTATACTTGGAGGAGAATTGTCATAGAAATTGAACTGATCAATGAATATTCTTTTGTTTTTAGTATAATATTTAACTTCTTTTAACATTGCCTCAAACCTTTTCAAAGCAATAGGGGATAATTCATAATTCCAGTTATTTTCAGCTCCCCATGCTGGTGAATAATATATTGTAAAAAAATCAAGATCAGCTTTATATTGTAGGTCATGATTGTACCAGTATAAAATCTTCTTTTTCCTTGAATATATTGGATCTTTGTCTATTCTTATTTCCATGCTAATATCAGGGAAACTTTTTTTAGCTGAAACTAAAATTTTTTTTACAAGCAAAAAATTCCAATAATCCAAAAACAGTTTAAATCCTGGTTCCGTATTATCAGGTATATAAACATCTCTCCAAGATTTGAATTTACAATTATAGAATTTCTGAATTTGAGAAAGGGAAAATCTTTTTTTAAGATAGTGTATCAATCCTATGGGCTCAGCATACTTTATTCTTAATTTCTTATTTAATTTACAAACATTGAAAATATGAAAAAAATCTTCCCAACTTAAAAAACCAAATAAAAAATTTGGATATTGTTTTACAATTTTATATATTTTTCTTAAATAAATATTCCATACTTTTTCAATATTTTTATCAAAAAATATTCTAATAAATCTCTCTTTAATTGGAGGTGAAACACCAGGGTATATGTCCCAGAAATAACTTATTCTTAAAATAACGTTAATTTTAAGTTCATTTGTCGTTTTCATTAAATATTTCAATCTTTCTATTGCAAAATTGTTAAATTTAACAGGATTTAGAGACGGCTGAAATTCTCCCCATGGGATTGCCAAAATAATTGTATTAAAACCATCTTTTTTAATTTGTTTTAAATCATCCTTGATATTTACCAACTCAAGGCTGTTCCAAAACACAACAACCCATGAATTACCCCAATAATGAACGCCTTTGAGATATGAATGTAAAGGTGTTATTGAAAAAAAATATATAAATAAAAATGCTACAAAAAAAAATTTTCGAATCTTCATATTATAAAATCCTCCTGCCATAATAAATCAAAAAGTCAGTTTTACTATATTTATTAGATTTTGTGATTTGAAATAATGTGTATTTTCCCCTATTTTATTTAAATTTGAAATTTGTATCTGATTAACTTCAAACCTTACGCCATTATATCTGCACCAGTTAATAATTGAGTATAATTTTTCAATAATTACAATATTTAACACAACTATAATCTCATTAAAATTTTCTTTAATATAATTTAAAAATTCCTCTATATCACCTGAAAATCCACCTACAAAAATTCTGTCAGGCTTGGGTAGTTTTTTAATCACATCCATTGCATTACCGTTAATCACTTCAACATTATGACAATTAAACTTTCTCAAATTTTCATTAATTTGTTTTATTCTGTCAGGTTCTTTTTCTATAACAAAAACTTTCCCTTTGAAACACAACGACGATGCTTCTACTGATATTGAGCCGCTACCTCCGCCAATATCCCATAAAACCGAATCCATATTTAAATGTAAATATGATATTGAAACTCCTCTAACCTCTTTTTTTGTAATTAACCCTTTTGAATGAAAAAATTCATTGTCTTCAATTGATTGCCTATATGATAAATCAGGCGATTCATTAATTACAATAACTGTATCCAAATCAGAGGGCTCTAATTCTGACACATCATTTAATTTAAATGATAAAACTTTTTCCTGTTCAGTCCCTAACATCTGACCTATTACAATATAAGCATTATCCAGTTTTAAATATGAATTCTTTAATGTACTTATAATCAAATTAATGTTATTATTTTTATCTGTTAAAATCCCTACCTTACTGTTGTATTTCACTAAAGACAACAACCGTTCCTTTTGAAAATCTCTTCCGTGAACAGAATAAAAAACAATATTGCTATAATCTATTTTTACTTTGGAAGCTAAGATTTGAATAGAATTTAAATAAGGATAGAACTGTAACTTATCTTTACCGAAAATATTTATTAATCTTTTACCAATTCCGAAAAAAAGGGGATCTCCTGAACCTAATATTACAATTTGACTGTTCTGTTCTTTTTTAAGTTCATTTAATGCTTCTGATAAATTCTTGCCTAAAACAACAATTTTTTGTAATGGTTGGAACTTAAAAAAATTTAAAAGTCTTTTCCCGCCTACTATAATATCAGCTTCCAATATATAATTTTTATAAAAAGTTTCACCATTGGGACCAATCCCTATTACTTTAATTCTATTCTGAGTTTGCATACACTCCATCTTTATATCCAACTAAAAAACATTTAATTTCAGCCTTTTTATCAATATATTTTTCGCAATTTTCCTTTACTTTTGTTGTCACACCCTTTAGCAAATCATCGTAATTTCTATTCACAGCTTCTTCAAATATCAATCTTGCGGAAATTGACGTTTTTATTAATTCAACAAATTCACTATCCTGCTTCTCTTTTTCAGACAAAAAACTCATCAAATTTGATATGAAAATACTTGAATATTTAACATGAGTCTGAAACTCACCTGATGCTATTTTTGTAAATTTGCCAAATTGACCTACAATAAATATTTTTTTAAAACCTTTTTCAACAGCTTTGTTTAAAGAAAATCCTAAATGATCACCTATTGTGACAAATGCTTCATCCGGGAATTTGAAAATATTTTTTGCTATTTTTTCAGAAGTCCTGCCTGTAACAAAAACCACTTCATTTATATTGTTTGCTATTGCAACATTTAACTCAACATCTATTGAAGCTCTATAAGCTTCTGCTGAAACAGGCTTAACTATACCGGTAGTACCCAAAATCGAGATACCGCCTATTATGCCTAACTTTCTATTTAATGTTTTTAATGCTAATTTTTCACCTTCTTCTACAAATATTTCAACAAATAAATTAGGTTTATCAATAACTTCTTTGATGTTTCTTTCAATCATAAGCCTGGGAACCGGATTAATTGCAGGACCGCCTACTTCTACTGCAAGCCCTCTTTTTGTAACTTTCCCGACTCCTTTGCCGCCAATAATTTTAATCCCGTTATTATTTGAAAAATAAACCTTAGCACCTATTATTGCACCATTGGTAATATCAGGGTCATCTCCTGCAAATTTTTTAACACTTGCTTCTGAAAAAGTCTCACTCTTTTTAACAGAATGAGCAGTAAATTTAAAATATTTATCTCCAGGAAACCATACATTAACAGATTTAACCAAATTCCTGGAAATCAAGTTAATTACCGCAATTTTCGCTGCTGCTGCCGCACATGCACCAGTTGTAAATCCTTCTTTTAATTTTTTCATTATTAATTCTAAAACTCAAAAACTTTCTGCATCTCCTCTTCGCTAATATCAAATGTGGTATTATGCGGCGGAAGCAGCTCTTTAACAAAGAAATCAGGTAATCTGTCATCTTTTTTGGAAAAACCTGCTTTAAAATTAAAATCTCTTTCAGCTTCCAAAACTTTTTTACCAAGAGCAGTTACATCATCTGCTGTTAAATTCCAGCCATAAAGGCCATTGATAATTTCTATCATTGCATTGAAAGTCTCTTCTTGATCCAGTATTGCAAATGCAATAAAAAGGCAGAAACCAGTACAGTCAAGGGCAGCTGTTGCTATTTGGAGATTTTTGGACAACTCTACCTGACCTTCAATTTTTAATGGATCAACTTCTCCACCTACTTTTAAAATATTCGATGCAATGGCATATCCAGCAGTATGATCAGCCCCCATGGTACTTGTAGCATATGTTACACCAATACCTTTTGCCGCTCTTGGATCATAGGCAGGTAGTGCTTGACCTTTTACAACAGGAATTCTCTCAACACCGAAAACTTTTCCTGTAATCAGAGCGCCATTTCCTAAAATTCTTCCCATAGCCGAGCCTTTTTTTATTTCATCTAAAAGTTTTAAAATACCTTCACCATCACCAAATTCCAATACCCCTGCTTCCATTGCAACACCAAAAGTTGCTCCCATTTCAATTGTATCCAAACCAATATCATCTTCCACAGCATCAATTTTGGCTATAATATCAGGATCACTTATTCCGCAATTTGCACCGTGAGCCCAAACAGTTTCATATTCAGGCTGCTTTGTAACATATTTGCCGCTTTCATCTACATAAATCCCGGAACATCTTATTGCACACCCTGTATGACAACCATGGGTGGGATTACCACCTCTTGTTTTTTCCAGTTCCGCATATGTTTCACCGCTGATTTTCGATGCTTCATCAAATTTTCCTTGTTTAAAATTATATGTAGGAAGAGCACCTGCTTCATTTACTATATTTGTAAGTACATTTGTACCGTAACTTGGCAGAGCCTCTCCTGTAACAGGATGTTTCCTCAAGCCTTCCACAAATTCCTTATTTGCCTTTTTAAACTTCTCTTTATCTATAGGCTCACGTACTGGACAATCTGACATATCAAGTATAATAGCTTTAACACCTTTGGCTCCCATTACTGCTCCTACTCCACCTCTACCTGCATGTCTTGTAGGCCTGAATTCAGGATCCGTTACTGCAATTGATGCAGCAGCCATTTTCATTTCTCCAGCTGTACCAATTGAAATAAGAGCAACCTTATCCCCGTAATTTTCTCTTATTTTACCAGCAACCTGATAATTTGTAAGACCTTTTAATTCTTCCGCTTCTGTCACATCCACATTATTTTTATTTATAAAAATTTTATACATTTTACCTTCTTCAGGCTTACCTTCCAACACAATAGCAGCATAACCCAACCTTGCCAAATATTGTCCTGCTTGTCCTCCAACATTAGATTCCTTAATACCACCTGTTAGCGGACTTTTACATCCAACTGAAAGCCTTCCTGAAGTTGAAGCATAGGAACCTGTAACCAATCCAGGTGCAAATATTAACTTGTTGTCAGCGCTAAGCGGATGACACGAATGAGGTACTTCTTTGGCAATTATCATAGATGTAAGTCCTCTGCCTCCTAATCCTTTATACTCACTTAAAGGCTCCTTTTTTACATTTACAGTATTTTTATCAAACTTCACTCTTAAAATAGTATCCATTTCCCCCTCCTTTTAAAACAAAGTTTTCTGCAATTTATTTACATTGCTTTCGTTTGAGTCACCATCCATAATATTTTCAAGATATACATTTCGTCTTAAAGATTTGTTGTATTGCCAACCTTTTTTATCTTGTCCCATTTCCATAAAAGTTTGTATTTTTGAATCAATATTATCAGCATAATGCAGTAAAACCGCTTCAACAGTAGCAGGCTGAACAGGAGATCCCCACTCTAATTCACCATGATGGCTCAATATTAAATGTTTAATGGCATTTAATATTTTTTCCGGAAATTCTCTTATTTTTTTAGCCTTTTTATCAACTATAGTAATACCTATAGCTATATGTCCAAGCAGCTTTCCCTCATCTGTTCTTTTGAAGGTTTTATTGTTGTATTCAATAACTTTACCAATATCATGCAGAATTGCTCCTGAGATTAAAATGTCCCTGTTAATATTCTCATAAGCAGTTGCAAATTTATCACAAAGGTTGACAACCGAAAGAGTATGTTCCAATAATCCTCCCCTGTAAGCATGATGAAAGCTTGTAGCTGCAGGTGCTAATTTGAACTTTAACAAAAAATCTTCATCAAAAACCTTATCAATCAACTTTCTTATAACTTTTGTATAAATACTATCTTTAAAAGTCATTAATTTGCCGAACATTTCATCAATATTCTTTTCCGTTGTAATAATAAGATTATTTAAAATATCTTCTGAAACTACTTTTTTTTCAATATGCTCTAAAATAATCTGCAAATTTTCTTTAAATTTATCAACTTTACCTTTGACAAACACAACATCTTCATCAGTAATTTCCTCAAAATCCCTGCTAATATCCCACATTTTTGCATTTATCTGACCGCTTTTATCACCTAATACTAAATTCAAATATTTACTACCGTTTTTGGCAGTAAGAATTTCTTTTTTATAGACAATAAAGTAGCCTTCTATAATCTGATTATTTTTTATACTGTTCAGCATCTTCCTCTGTTAAAACTCCACCGCTTATTATTATTTTAAAAGCTGTTTCAACAGTAATATCCAATTTTATCACTTTATCTGAAGGTATAAGTAATAAAAAACCTGAAGTCGGGTTAGGAGTGGTAGGTACAAAAACTGTAACAACTTTTGGATGATGAATTTTATCTCGAATTTCTCCATGTTCAATTAAACCTGTTATAAATGCTATTGCATAAGAATCTTCCTTGGGATATTCAATTAACACCACCTCTTTAAAACTCTTTGTATCCTGAGAAAAAATCGTTTCAATAACCTGTTTTATACCTTTATAAATAGGCCCTATAAAGGGAATCTGTTTAAAAAACTTATTCTCAACAAATAATAAAATTTTTCTGCCAAAAATATTGGTAAAAATTATTCCAACAATAAAAATCAGCAAAAAAGTGGCAATTGCACCTAATCCCGGAATTTTAAAAGGCAGGTAAGTTTCTGGATGATATTTAACCGGCAGCAGCTCAATAAAACTATCCATTTTTTTTATAAGAGCAACTACAATATAAAATGAAATATAACCAGGAACAATAACTATCAGCCCTGTAAAAAAATAATCTCTGATTTTTTTTCTAATTTTTCCCATTTACTTAAGATTGTTAAGATTATGTTTGTTTAAATAATTTTTAGCCCACTTAGCTTGAGGTGTATCAGGAAAATCTGAAATAACTTTTTCCAAAAATATCTTTGCACCTTCTTTGTCGTGGAGTCTATAAAACGCCATGCCTTCTTTTAGCAGAGCTGATGAAACTTTGTGAGATTTGGAAAACTTTGTAAGAATGATATCGTAATAATCAATTGCTTTGGAATAATTTTTCCTTGCAAAATACGTTTCACCAATCCAAAAATACGCATTTGCTACAAGATGACTTTTAGGATATTCAGATAAAAAGTTATTAAAACATTCTTCGCTTTTCTTAAAACTATTTTTAACAAACAGTTTGTAACATTTTCTATATGCATTATTTGCATTTACAATTTTCCTCTTTTTTACAGCTTTATTATGGCTACTGCATTTTCTGGATTTATTTTCTACTGATGAAGATGGGTTAAAAGAAATACTTTTTCTTAAAGGTTTTATATCTATGTTTAACTTTAAAGCTGAAATATCTCTTTTAATTTGCTCAAGATAATATAGACTTTTTTCCTGTTTTTCGGACAATTTGTTAATTCTCCTCAAAATTTCATTTTTTTCTTCATCTAACCTAACTATTTTCTTTTTTGTTTCCAATTGCTCTATCCGCTTCTGCAACTCTTGCAGTTGTTTTTTTAATATTGCTATTTTGGATTGATAATACTGCTCTGTCCTGTTATCAGGAACAGTGGCACATGCACTGAACATTAAAAGCAATAATATTACAACAGAGAAATATTTATACATTTATTATCCCTTGAAGTACAATTTGTTGAATTTTTATTATTTTAATGTTATATAGAAAAAATATCAAGTAATTTTTTATTAAACTTAAAACAAACTATGTGCGTATCCATAATCTTACATAATTATATAAAAAATTATCCTTTTATACTGGCAAATAACAGAGATGAGATGACTGATAGAAATTTTGCACCTCCAACAATATTAAACAAAAACCCGTTGATTGTGGGTGGAATTGATTTACATAGATCAGGCACCTGGCTTGGAGTAAACAAAAACAATATAATTATCAATATCCTGAACAAATGGAAAAAAAATACACCTTTTTCAGGAAGTGACAGTTATCAATCAAGGGGGATATTGGTTTTGGAACTGTTAAAAGAAAAAAGTTTAAATAATATTATTTCAAAAATAAACAACTTGTCATCTAACGATTATTTACCTTTTTATATGATTGTTTCAGACATAAAACAAGTATACTTTATAGAATTTGATGAAAAAATCAAAATTATTGATATCTCTAACCAGAACTTTATAGCAGGCAATCTTGAACCAGCATCAGATTGGAATAAATTTAAAACAGCAAGGTCTTTTTTAAATTCTTCAAAAGTAAAAGAGATTTTTTCAATTAGAAAAACCTTAAAACAACTTTTAAAATACCAAAAAGGCAATTTTGATATACCTTCGTCTGATTTTTCTGTAAATTTAGGAAGTTTTCAAACAACAAGTTCCACAATCTTAGAAGTAAACGAAAATAACATCAACTATTTTTTTGCAAATGGCAAACCAATAAATACAGATTATCAAGATTATTCATATTTATTAAAGGAGATGTAAAATGAGAATAAAATTTTTAGTCCTTTTAGGAATGGCAATTTTTCTTTCATCATGTGTCACTGACGAACAATTTCAAAGGACACAGAACAATTTGTACTATTTAGGCAATTCTACATCGAAATTACAGACAAGAACATCAAAATTAGAGAAAAAAGTATCAAATTTGGAAGAAAAAGTTGATAAATTGGAAACAAAAGTTTTAGCAGAACAAAAATTAAAATTTAACCAGCTTTTTACTGAAATAGCTACAATTAAAAATCAATTAAACGACCAGGCATCTATTGAGAAAAAATTAAACAGCACCTCTTCTCAGAGCTCATCTGAAGTAACTCAGGAAGCTATAAAAGACATTTATACCAAGCTTTATAATCTGGAAAATAAAATAGCTTTATTAAAAAATATTAAGAACAACAATAATCCGGTGGTAGTTAAGGATGACAAATATTTCTATAAAAAAGCATATGCCCTTTTTACATCAGGAAAATATCAAGAAGCAGAAAAAGCTTTTACTGAATTTATTAATAAATTTGAAAAATCTCCTCTAATTCCAAACGCATATTACTGGCTTGGAGAAACATTTTTCAAAAGAAAAATGTATGAAAAAGCAATTATAAACTACGATGAAATAATTGTCAAATATCCTAAAAGTTCAAAAGTACCTGCATCATTATTAAAGCAAGGAATTTCATTTTTAAAAATAGGTGAAAAAGATGGAGCAAAATTAATTTTCAAAAAAATATTAAAAGATTACCCGAAATCATCTCAGGCAAAATATGCAAGAAGTTATTTAAAACGCCTGAGATAAAGATATTATGCTGAAATATTTATTCTTCATATTAGCATGTATAGGTCTGTTATTAAATAATGTTTTAATATTATTTATTTTTACTGCATTAGTTTTAATTTTTCTTTTAGTTTCAGTTAAAGAGTTTAATTTAAATTTGTTTTTAAAAAAATTGGACAAATTGTCCATCTTTTGTATAACTGTTTTTCTCTCATATACTTTTATTGCTTTGTTAAAACAAAGTGAAAATATTTTGTTTCTATATTTGAAGCATCTGCTAGTTTTAGTCCACTTTCAAGTGGTTTATTAAATCCTAACATAGGAGTAGATTTACCACTTCTTGCTATATCTATTATGTTAGCTATTACAGCACTAGCTGTCGCATCTCCACCAGCTCCTGCTCCATAGTACATAGTTTCACCAACTTTATCACCTATAACTGAAACGCCATTCATCACATCATCAACTTTTGCTATCATTTGAGTATTTGGAATAAGTACAGGGTGAACACGAAGTTCAACTTCACTACCTTTCATTTTTGCAATACCCAATAGTTTTAAACTATAATCAAACTCTTTGGCAAATGCTATATCTTCACTGCTAATATTTTGTATACCCTCTATTAAAATGTCTTCAGGTTTTGCATCAATTCCATATGCAATACTTGCCAAAATAAGAAG
>CAZBLP010000009.1:0-43797 GCA_964492825.1 uncultured bacterium | reverse complement strand
GAAAAAATAAAAGTAAACAAATCTACTGATCTTGTCAGAAAATATCTTACCATAAAATCAGTTTTTTTACCTACCCAAAAATACAAACTTTGACTGATTGATTTTTATCACAAAATTTAATTAAATATTAATATGGTTACCAATATCTTAATATTCAGTTCTTATCATTTATTTATCACAGCTCTTAAAGGATTTCTGGAAAGCAACAACGAAATTGAAGTTAGAGTAAATGTAGTAATGGAGAATTCGGAGATTATTACAGTTATAAATAATTATGACATTGATATTTTGTTAGTAGACTTTGATATTTATGATGAGGAAATTGTAAATAGTATTAAATTCTTGAAAGAATATAAAAAAAACTTAAAAATTATAATTTTTGTTTTTGAAGATATTGATTATCCAAATCTAAACAATCTTGTAGATGCAGTTATTTTAAAGGAAGAAATTTATATTAAGTTAATAGGAGAATTAAAAAATATTCTTGGAATAAAGTAATAAAAGGAGGTACCAAGTGAGAAAACTTTATTTGATATTTTTTGTTTTTTTATTAATGTTAATATTCTCCCAATTTTCATATGCAGGTATGACTGTTGATTACGATGTCCCTGATGTATCTGTTCCATCAGAACCTGATACTGTTACTTATGATGAAAATACTTCTGATGAGATTACCTCTATACCAGGCTTTGATATTTCGGATACCAATCTTTCTGAAATGAATTTCCCAACAACAACTTATTCGGGAGGAACAATACCTGGTCATACACTAACCTCTTCAGACCCTGTTTCAATGTCAAATGGTGAATATATAAATTCGTGGGATTTAATTGATCTTGGTGGAAACATAGATATATTTTTCACCCTTTATTACGACCCGAATTTTCCCGACAAATTAGGAAACTTTCCTGTTCCGTGGCAATTTGCTCCAACAGACAACCCTGTTTTTACTTCCAATTTAATCATGAGATTATACGATAATGGCACAAATGTTAAAGGAGTCATAGGAAATGTACCTTTTCTTTTTAAATATAACAGCACTTCTCAAGAATATGAGAATCAAATGCCAGATAAATTTGTATTAAAAAAAATAAGTGGTAAATACTATATATTAGATAGAGCAACTTCTCTTATTTACTATTTTGAACCATTAACAACAAATGATAATTATGCAGTAGTTAAGTTTGTTGTGGATAGAAACAGTAATTTTATAGTTTTTGAATATAACTCTAATCTTCTTGCTAAAGTTTATGATATTTATGGAAGAGAGCTTAACTTGATTTATGATAATGGCAACAGGTTGATAAAGGTGTATGACAAAAATAACAGAGAGATTAGTTTCAACTATACTCAAGTAAGCTGCGGAGGTGGCAATAATCATACATATTTAACTTCTATTACAGATGTTGAGGGGAATGTAATTGCCATTAGCTACGATACTGAAAATTATGATAGTTCCACAGGTGAATGTTTTTTAATTAAAAAGGTTATCTATCCTGAAAATAATTATCATATTGAAAATAGCTGGTGTCCAAAAAATCCAAACGGAAAATATGCTATTTGTTCTCAGACAGATCCTTTTGGTAACAAAACTTCTTTTGAATATTCTGTTAAGGAAGATTATATGACAATCGGAATAACTTATCCTGATAATAGTACAAGAGAATTTGATGTTTATAATGGTTCTTTTTTATATGCTGTAACAGATGAGGCAGGAAAAAAAATATATATGAGCAGAAAAGATTCAGGAGAAATTGAAGCTTTTGAAAACAGAAACGGAGATATTTCTTCAATGACTTACAATGAGTATGGGTTAATATCTTCCATAACGAATAGCTTAAATCAGGTGATAAAATTTGAGTATTCAGCTCAAAGCCAAATTTTTGGAGAAGCTACTTTTACTTTTTATAATCTTACGAAAATAACATATCCTGATGACACTACAATTCAATTTTATTACGATTCTAATGGTAACAGAACAAGTTATAAAGATAGAAATGGTAATCAATGGAATTTTTCATACAACAGTAATGGCTTAATTACTCAAATAACAAACCCTGAAAATGGATGGATAAAATATTCATACAATCAAGACGGAACTATTAGTCAGATAAGCAATTCTGACGGAGAAATTGATAAATATAGTTACGATGATTATAAAAGAGTAATCAAAGTTGAGCATAGTGATTTATCTTTTTACACAATTGAATATAATTTGAATGATTTAATAACAAAGTATTCAGATGAACTTGGCAATAGCTATAATTACACTTATAATAAAAATAGTATTCTTACCAAAGTAACCAAACCTGATAATAGCACTATAGAATATGTCTATGATCAAATGGATAGAATTATTCAAATTAAAACTTCTTCTAATTCTATGGTTTCAATAAGTTATGACAGTCGAGGTAGAATGAATAAAATTATAAACAATGGAACAAAAACAGGTTATGAGTTTAATTATGATTCAAGAGGTTGGTTAACGCAAATAATAGATTATTCATCAAGAAATACTTTTAGCATAACATATAACGATGAAGGTATTATCACCCAGATTACTTCACCAGAAGGTAAATCAGTTAAAAACCTTGTCAATAGCCTTGGATTGTCCACAGAAATTAAGAATAGCAGTAATAAGTCGTGTACTATTACAAGAGATACGGAAACACAGTTAATTAAAAAAATCTCTTGTCCTGATGAAACTTTGAATTTTTATTATGATAGTGAATATAATCTAATAAAAGTCTCAAAAAGCTCAGGACAAACTATTGAAATTAGTAGAAATAAATTAGGATTGATAACAAAAATAAAGGATCCAACCAATCATGAATGGCAATTTAGTTTTACAACTCTTGGCAGGCTATCAGCAATAATCGATCCTTTAAATAACATTACTCAGTATAGTTATAATGATAGAGGATTAATTGATAAAATAACTTACTCTGATAACAGTTATGTAGCGTTTAATTATGACGAAGCCGGGAGAATGATAAAAAAACTTTCTGAAAATAAAGAAATACTTTATGCTTATGATTCGCTCGGAAGGTTGAGTTCAACTTACGGACTTAGCTTTCAATATGATTCAGACGGTAATTATACATCAACTGAGGACAGCGTAGATGGAGTCAATTTTAGGGCAACTTTTGACTCAGCAAAACGAATTAACTCAGCAATTTATTTTTCTAACTCAGAAAGAGAATTTACTGTTACATATTATTATGACAGTAATGGCTCTCTTTCCATGGTTTCAGATTCTTTGACTAACACTAAGATAAACATTTCTTACAATAATGATGGCGAAATCACCAAAATAGACAGACCTGATAACAGCTTGGATACAGAATTCACATACAATCAAAATGGAATTATAACCAAGATAGTTCACGGAAACTATTATATATCATATTATTACGATTCTTTTGGTTATCTCTCTAAAGAAACAAATAATCTTCCAGATACTTTTAATCCTTACAGATATTTTACTGGTTTTGAAAATACTTATAGTTATAATGACTCGTCACAAATAAATGAGAATCTTTTTAAATATGATACAAGAGGAAGAAGAATTTTATCACCTGATGGAGAATATTCGTGGGATAGTTTTAATAGACTGGTATCTACGCCCTTTTCACAATCTATTGTCTACAATGGGTTGAATAATGTAATAGAAGATATTAGCATTGATGGAACTATTCATCATTTTTATTACAATTATGGTTTGGGCATGGATAGCATTGTGGCTGAGAAAATAGGTGATACCTATTACTATTTTGTGTTACTCCCTGGAGGAATGCCTCTTTATATGATAGATTCCTCAAATAATTCAGTTTATTTTTTCCATTTTGACATTAGAGGTAATACGATTTTCCTATCAGATATTAATGGAAATATAACAGATTCGTATGTTTACGATATTTATGGGACTTTGTTAAATCATACTGGTACAAGTCCTAATCCATTTACTTTTCTTGGTGCTTATCAGGTAAGAAAAGAGCCGATAGCTAATGGAATATATCAAGTTCATGCAAGATATTACGACTCTTCAACTGGTAGTTTTATATCAAAAGACCCCATGTGGCCAGTGCTTGATTTTAGGAAATTATGTAATGCCAATCCGTATCAATATGCTGCCCAAAATCCAGTAATGTATAGTGATTATACAGGGTTGTCATGGGGAATTGCCTCTCTCTGGAGAAAATTCAAGGAAAAAGCTAAAGCTACTATAAGCGGAATATGGGCAGCAGATCCGAGGGAAGCTGAAATACATGCAATGCTTGAAACAGCAGGTGGAGCTTTACATGGAACTGAGAAATGGAAAAATACTTTAAATTCGCAAAAAGACAGAATAAAAGGTTATATAAAAGATAAGCTTGGAGATGCAGCTTTAAATGCTGCATTTACAGATGCGTTTGGCTCTGCTAAAGATCTCGGCTCTGCAGGAAGATTAGGATTATATCTGCATTCAATTAATTCTGGAAGAGCGCTAAATAGCCCTAATGATGTGGCAACTGAACTTGGAACCGCTCAACAGGCAATGGATAGTTCTTTAACAATAAGCTCCCTTATCAGTGATTTTGTTTCTATACAAAAGGTGGTTTTAAAACAAGTTGGTAAAAAGGTAGCTAAAAAAGCTGTAAAAAAAGGGATGAAAAAGGCAATTAAAAAAAGCACCAAAAAAACAGCAAAAGAACTCTGGAAAACATTGGGCAAAGAAGGAGCTAAGTACATCGGAGAAAATTTAGCCACAGAGGCTGCTCAAGATTTCATAATGGATACTATAGATAGTTTTATGGGTATAGGTGAAACTAAAAGTAAATTAGGATTTTAAAAGGAGGAAAACATGAAAAAAATATATATTGTTTTTATGATGATTTTAACTACAAATTTATTTTCTTACAATATAATTTATAATTATAATTCTGGAAGACTTGAAAAGGTTTCATATCAAGATAATAGTAATACTACAATAAAAAGTATCAGTTATCAATACGATAATAATGGAAATATACTTTCTATAAATGCCCAGGGATATGCAACCACAAATTTTTCAGAAACTAATGCTGCTCCTGATAGCGCACTTTCAGGAATATTATATGACGAAGACAATTTTGATAATGTTGACCCAGGACAAAATCTTGTACAAGTTTATCCATCAGAAAATATAAAAATCCAACCTGTTCTTACAGTTCCAGAAAAGTTTTCTGATAAAACAGGAACTTTAATACTATATATTTGTACTATGGATTTAAATTGTATCTCTTTTACAAAAGATAAAAAGCTTGAAGAAACTGTGGTTTTTGATAATATACCATTTCTTTACGATTTTTCGCCATTGGAAAACTTGAAATTTCAGGTATGGTATGGCATTTATATTGACGGCGATATCTACTTTAATGCTTACGAAGTGGAAATCATGGAAAAAAATTAATTATAACTATACTTACTCCTCTGAATAAAATATCACCATTTTGTCTTGTTGCTTTAATATAGATGTCTCCAAGATTAAAAAGATTTTCGCCAAAACAATTTAAAGAAAAAATAATCGTAAATAAAATAGTAATTACTTGAAATTTAAGCATAACAATCCCCTTTTTAATTTAGGAGATCTTCTGATCAAAAGATTAGCCTTCGAGACTTGTTGGGAAGAAAAAACAAAGATTTTAAGCTAACTTTTCTTGAATGAGCATTTGCTTTAATATATGCTTCAATAAAATTTGTCAATAAAAATTTACTATTTGTCCCTAATAACAATTTCTCACATACTACAAAATTAGAAAAGTATAATAATTTTTTATTAATAAAAAAAACAACTTCAAGAAAAACTATTATAGCTATAACATATTAAAATTATTTTTTTTATAAAAAATAAAAATTATTTATTGACAAAAATAAAACAATATATTAATAGATAAAAGTTGCACTATTATAACATTATTTTATTTATCTAACTACAGAAAGGAGGTGAAGAGGGGTTTATTAGGTTTATTTTTGTAAAATTTTTTTTAGGAGGGAAGTATGGAAAAAGAAAAAATGATAGACATTAGTTTTTTTAATCCCCACA
The DNA here is from genome assembly GCA_964492825.1 of uncultured bacterium. Taxonomy (GTDB): domain Bacteria; phylum DYJV01; class DYJV01; order DYJV01; family DYJV01; genus CAZBLP01. Next base: position 37,733 of record CAZBLP010000009.1, on the reverse strand, counting down.
GAGAGCACGTAAAACAAGAAGTTAGAGCTGCTCGTACTGTTATTATCCTCTGGTTTTTCTGCACATTTTTAACACCTATTATTGTCGCTCTTACAGGCGGTCCTGATGGCACTCAGAGTTTCCTTTGTCATATGAAGTTTTTAGGTTTCCCTTTTCATTACTGGCTTGTTGCTCAAGGAAGTACAATTGGATACATACTTTTATGTGCCTTGTTTGTTAAACTTTGGAATTCATATGTGAAAAAGGGGGAGTAACATGATAAAAAAACGACTTAATCCATTTATTATTTTATCTGTTTTATTTATTATTTTAAGCTTTGCCACCTTGTCATTTGCAGCAGGCGGTGGCTACAAAGCTGGCCAGGAAATTTTCCAGTTGAAATTCGGTTTTAAATTAGTTCCTGCTATTATTATGATAGGTTTTATTCTTCTTTACTTTGTTGTTGGATGGATGATGAGAGTTAAAACTACAGAAGGTTACTGGGTTGCTGAAAGAGGTATTGGCTCAGTTGGTAACGGTATGGCTATTGCTTCTGACTGGATGAGTGCTGCATCATTTATGGGTGTTGCAGGTCTTCTCTATTTAAAAGGTTGGTTTGGTCTTGCATATATTATTGGGTGGACAGGTGGTTATGTTCTCTTACTCTGCCTCATGGCCTCTCAAATCAGAAGATTCGGTAAATTCACTATTCCTGAATTTATTGGAGACAGATACAACTCACACCCAGTTAGACTTATTGTTGCTCTTGTTACTGTTGTTATTGCTATTACATATTCAACAGCTCAATTTAAAGGTATTGCTCTTATTTCTGGATGGATTTTTGGAATGGGTTATAAAGCATCTGTTTTCTTTGCTGCTGGTATTGTTCTTGTGTATATGCTCATGTCAGGCCAAAAAGGTGTTACAAAGAACCAGCAAATCCAATATGTTGTTCTTATTACAGGTTTCTTACTTCCACTATTCATTATGTTTAACAAATATGCAAAAACTCTTGGCACACCAGGTATATTGCCTCAAATAGAGTATGGTTCTCTTATTTCAAACTATATTGCCAATGCGGCGGATAAGGCGCATTATGTCGCCTATTATACAACACCTTGGGCAAAGGGTAATTTTTATCAATTTGTTGCCCTTGTATTTACCCTTATGGTTGGTACAGCAGGATTACCACACATTCTCGTTAGATTCTATACGGTTAAAGATGAAGACGTTGCCAGAAAATCTGTTGTTTGGGGACTTTTCTTTATTGGCTTACTCTACTGGTCATCACCTGCTTATGCAGCATTAGGTCATTATTTCAATCCTGCTGGCGGCAAAAAAGTTGCTGATATTATTATTCTTTCAGCTCCTGAAAAAGCAGGCCTTGGTCTCGGGTTCATGGGATATCTTGCTTCCGGTGCACTTGCAGCAGGTCTTTCCACAGTTGCTGGTCTCATGGTTGCCGGTGCTGCTGCTATTGCCCACGACTGGTATGCTACAGTATTTAAACCATCTTCAACAGAAGCAGAGAGAATCAAAATGGCAAGGGTATTTACAGTTGTATTAGTTGCTATAGTTATTGTTACTGGTTTACATCCACCTGCACTTATTGCCCAAATAGTTGCTATGGCTTTTGCTATTGCAGGTTCATCAATTTTCCCATTAATGGTTCTTGGTGTTTGGTATGGTAAAACTAATAAATACGGTGCTTTGGCTGGTGCTCTTGTTGGTCTTATTGGAGCTATTGTAGCTATGATTGGTTGGATTAATAAAGTGCCTTTCTTTGGCGCACACGGTATTATGCCTGCTACAAGTTCAGCATTAATCCTTGCACCTCTTAACATGATAGTGAATGTTATTGTTTCAAATGCTACACAGGATAAACTGTCAGAAGAAGATATTAAGAAAGCTAATGCTTGCTTAAGAGTTATGCATGATATTACAGATTAATTCTATATTTCATGAAAAAGAGGGAGTTAATCTCCCTCTTTTTTTTTGTATTTTTTACTGTGAATAAACATTAAATTTCGAATATAGATAAAAAGTCCCAATCCCTGGCCAAGTATAAAAACAGGATCTTTTCTGTATATTGCATAACTTAAAAGAGTCATACCGCCTGCAAGGCTGAAGTACCAGAAATATATGGGTATAACACTCTGTTTCTTTTTTTCTGATACAATCCATTGAACAATAAATCTCATTGCAAATAAAAATTGCCCGAAAAAACCTATTACTAACCAAATTTTATTTATAGTCATAATATCTCCCTAAATTAATCCATTGCCTACAGAGTAATTTTTATTTTATAATTAATATGTCGCTTAATCATCCATCTAACTGCAAGTAAGTCTAAAAAACCAACAAAAGCTCTCTTCTTAATCCCCAACCCATATTTTGATTCACCATATTTTCGTGGATAGTGATTTACCTCTATTTGATAAATTCTTGCACCTTCAAGTTTTAACAAAGTAGGAAGAAATCTATGCATACCTTTAAACATTTTGATTTTATCTATATATTCTTTTTTAAAAATTTTCAAAGAACATCCAGTATCTATAATATTGTCATTGGTTAACTTATTCCTTATAAAATTGCCTACTTTGGAACCGATTCTTCTGATAAAATTATCCTGCCTTTTAGCCCTGAATCCGCACACAACATCGTAATCATTAATGTATTCAAGCATCTTCGGCACATCAGCAGGATCGTTCTGCAGGTCAGCATCAAGTGTAACAACATACTCACCTGTAGCATTTTTAAATCCTGCATCAAAAGCTGCACTTTGACCGCAATTTTTCTCAAAAACAACTACTTTTACATTTTTATCATCTTTGTTGAGATTTTCCATTATTTCAAGGCTTTTATCACTGCTACCATCATCAATAAAAACTATTTCATAATTATAACCTTGCTCATCAACAACTTTTTTTATAGCTTTATAAAGGTGAGGTATACTGTCTTCTTCGTTAAAAACAGGTATTACAAATGAAAGTTTATACATACAAACCTCTTAAAATTTCTAAAAATTTATTAAAAGCCTTCCCTCTATGGCTAATTTTATTTTTCTCTTTTAACTCAAGTTCTGCCATTGTTTTATTTAGTTCAGGCAGAAAAAAAATTGGGTCATAGCCAAATCCCTTTTCACCTCTTGGCTCCTCAATTATCTCACCATAACATCTGCCAACAGCATTATGAACATTCCCACTATTATCAATAAAAACAAGAACACATTCAAAATAAGCTTTTCTATTTTGAATGTGTTTAATTTTCTCAATTAATTTTAAATTATTTTTATAATCTGAAGCATTTTCACCAGCATATCTTGCAGAAAAAACCCCTGGTTCACCAATCTCTTCAACTATCAACCCTGAATCATCTGCAATAACCGGCAATTTGAATTCCTCATAAACAGTTTTAGCCTTTATAAAGGCATTTTCAAAAAAAGTAGCTCCGGTTTCTTTTATTTCCACTTTTTTTTCAAGGTCGTTTAAAGATAATAAGTTAATATCTATTTTGTTTGCAAATATCAAATCTTTTAGCTCTTGAATTTTGCCTTTATTCTTTGTTGCAAATATAATTTTATAATAACTCATGATAAAATTAGACTAACTGACTCCTAAGACCTTTTTCTGAAATTCAAATAATTTTTCCGCACCTTTAAGAGCCATATTTTTCATTATTTCAAATTCTTCCTGCGTAAAAGGCCGTTCTTCGCCTGTGCCCTGAATTTCCACAAATTCACCTTTACCTGTTATAACAAAATTCATGTCTATTTCCGCATTGGAATCTTCTATATAATCAAGGTCTATCATTGGGGTTCCATTAACAATGCCAACACTAACAGCAGACACAAAATCTTTGATTGGATTTTCTCTGAATTTAAGTTTTGAAATTGCCAAATACAATGCAACAAAGGCACCTGTTATGGAAGCTGTTCTTGTTCCTCCATCTGCCTGAATAACATCACAATCAATCCATAATGTTTTTTCTCCAAATTTGCTCATATCAATTACAGAACGAAGAGATCTGCCAATTAACCTTTGAATTTCCTGGCTTCTTCCGTCAATTTTACCTTTGACAATATCTCTTATTTTCCTTGTTTCAGTTGAACGTGGCAGCATTGAATATTCAGCTGTTATCCACCCGGTACCTTGGCCTTTTAAAAAATGAGGGACCTTATCCTCTATAGATACATTACAAATAACTTTAGTATTGCCAACCTCTATAAGCACAGAACCTTCAGGATATTTTATATAATTTTTGGTAATTTTCATAGGTCTTATCATATTTGTACTTCTTCCATCATGCCGTTTCATTTTATCTCCTTTTAAATTTTTCTAACAATTATATTTTCAGCTTCATCTTTTCTAATAGAAATTTCACTTCCTTTTAATTTAATACTTATAGGATCTCCAAGAGGTGCAATTTTTTCTACTTTAACAATGGTACCGGAAACACCTCCTAACTCACAAAATCTTTTAGCAAGAAGAGGATTATTCCTAACCTTTAAAATTTCAGCTTGCTCTCCTATTTTTATTTTATTAAGAGTAGTTGCATTGGAATTGATAAAGTTTCCGTTATCAGGACAATTTTTTAAAAATTGATTAATGCACTCTTCACAATTTTTTTGATAATTTTTATCAAATATATTAAATTTCCGGAATTTTCTAAATTTATTTTTCAGGTCAATGCCACCAAAAGGGCAACTATCAATGAAAACTAAAAAATTTTTAAATTTTTCAAGGTTTTCCTTTGAAATTGTATGCTCCATTTCACAAGCAAGTTTAGATGCATCAGATTCAGATATATCAAGGATTTCTTCAAAAAAACTAGTTAAAATTTCCTTTTTATTGATTAAATCATATGCAATCTTTTCACCTTCTCCAGTAAGGGTTATAGGCTTGTATGGAGTATAATTAATAAAACCTTTTTCAGAAAGAGCTCTTAAAGCTGATGTTACAGTGGAAAGCTTAACATTCAGGGCATCTGCTATATCTTTTACTCTTACTTCATTTTTTTTTAGAGAAAGTTCCCCTATAATTTTAATATAATTTTCAAGTGTAATACTTATATCTCTGCTGCTTTTGTGCATGTTTTACTCCATATATTCAATTGAGAGGCAAAATTAGCAGATAAAATTAGATTTGTCAAACAATTTTACCAATTAGGTCATAATCTGCAAAATCTGTTATTTTAACTTTATAAAAACCTGCCTCATCAATGATTCCTTCATTAATAAAAGTAATGCCGTCAATATCAGGACTTTGAAACTCTGTTCTCCCTTCAAGCAATAATTCAGATTCTGTTGAAAATCCTGAAATATTTACTTGAAAAATTTTCCCTGTCAAAGTTTTATTAATGTTTTTCACAACTTTTTTCTGTGTTTGCATTATTTTTTTATATCTGATATTTTTGATTTTATTTGCAACCTGACCAGGCAGTGCTGCAGCTGTTGTCCCTTCTTCTCTGAAGTACTTAAAACATCCAAGATTATAAAATTGGTATTGTTTTATAAAATTTAAAAGTTTATTGAATTTTTCATCAGTTTCACCTGGATATCCAACTATAAGACTTGTTCTTAAGAAAATTTCAGGGTAATTTGTTTTGATATTGTCAAGAATTCTCTTTATATTATTTTCATCTGTTTTTCTATTCATTGATTTGAGAATATCATTATCAATATGTTGTATGGGAATATCAAGATATTTACAAAATTTCTCATGCCTGGTTAACTCAAGAAAATATTCGTTAATATCATCAGGATATATGTATAACACCCTTAACCATTTTAAATCATTTATCTTAAGTGCCTGTTCAATTAAAGCTGTTAAATTTGAACTATTTTTGAGGTCTTTGCCATAATCTCCACTGTTTTGACTAATCAAAATTATCTCATAGATACCGCTCTCAACAATTTTCTTTATTTCATCTATAATATCGTTAATTTGTCTTGAAAAAAGACCTCCCTTTATTTGTGGTATAGTGCAAAAACTGCAACTTCTTCTGCATCCCTCTGCAATTTTTACATAAGAAAAAGTGGACGATAATACTCTTTGATTGTTGTGAGAATAGATAAACCTATTATAATTTTTATAAATTTTATTATATTTTAAATAATCTACAACATTTAGATAATTATATGTATCAAAAAAAATTTCTACTTCAGGAAGCTGTTCTTTTAACCTGTCTGCTCCATACCTGCTTACAAGACACCCGACTACTATAACTCTATTTTTAATTGAAGTTATTTCAAGAATAGTATCAATTGCTTCTTCTACTGCATCTTCAATAAAAGCACAGGTAAGAATAATTACTATTTCAGAATTTTCAATATTATTTTCTATAATAAATTCTGAACTATTTAATTCTCCTGCTAAAACTTCAGCATCAACTTCATTTTTGGGACAACCAAGAACAATTATTGATATTTTTTCTTTCATAAAGATTAAAACCTAAAATTTTTTTCATTAGTTTTTTACAATAAAACTCATTATTTGAATAATTGGCTTTATTTTTAGACAATATGTTAAACTCTGCAACCATGTTGTTAAATCTTCTTAGTTGCTTAAAAAAATCATTCTCTTCAGTAATCTCTAACAGAACTTTCTTCATTTCAAGAATTTCATTTTTTAATTGAAATTTTTTTGGAACAACACCTGCATTTTTTAAAATATGCAAAGTAATTCTTATATGTGGCGGAGCTTTAAAGTATTCGGAATTATCAACATATTTTTTATAGAAATGATTTTTTGTAAAATCCTCTTTTTTAATCCAGTCATTAATTTTCTTCTCAGCTAATTTTTCAAAACCTAACATTATATAAATTCCGGATGTGAAAATGAAATTTTTACTTTATTTAAAATATTTTTGCATACTCTAATGTCATCTTTAATATTTTTTACAAGCTCATCAACTGAAGAAAACTTCATAGTATCCCTGATTCTATCAATAAAAACCATTTTTAATGTTTCATTATAAATATTTCTTTGAAAGTCAAATATATAAACTTCAACAGTTAAACTTTCGCTATAAAAAGTGGGATTAAAACCAATACTGCATGCTCCGTTAAAAATCTTGCCTTTAAATCCAACTTTTACAGCATAAACACCTTCCTTTGGATAAACTTCATTAGGAGATTTAATATTGGCAGTTGGAAAACCTATTTTATTGCCTCTATGTTTACCTTCAACAACCTTTCCTTCAATTAAATAATATCTACCTAAAAATTTCGCAACTTCTTTAACTTTGCCTCTTGAAATAAGATTTCTGCACAAAGTTGAGCTTACAACCTGGTTATTAATAATAAAAGGCTTTAAAATTTCTACTCTAAAGTTGTATTTTTCACCAAATTTTTTTAGTAATTCAACATTACCCTCTTTATTTTTACCGAAAAAATAGTTGTATCCAACATAGATTTCTCTGCAATTTAGGTTATCAACAAGTACGTTTCTAACAAATTCTTCTGCTGATAATTCAGCAAATTCTCTGCTAAATTTTACAACTACTAAATTGTCAATCCCAAATTTTTCAATTAATTTAATCTTTTTTTTAAATGGAGTTAAAAGGAAAAGTTTTTCTTCTTCTGTAAATACTTTTACAGGATGCGGCTCAAATGTAATAACCACACTTTCTCCATTAATCTCCTTTGCTCTACTGCTAATTATTTTGAAAATATTTTGATGTCCTTTATGAACACCGTCAAAATTTCCAATTGTAACAACAGGATTTTTAACTTTTTTGTTAATATCAGAAAAATTGTGAAAAATTCTCATTTATTAACCTGGTAACTATTGAGATATTTCAAAAATTCATTGTTAGGGGTTAAAATCAACCTGTTTTTATTAGTTAAAGAATGAGTATATGCATTCATTGTCCTGTAAAATTCATAGAAACTTTTATCTTTTGAAAAAGCTTTGCCATAGATCTCTATAGCCTTTGCTTCACCTTCACCTTTAATAATTTCTGCTTTTTTCTTTGCTTCAGATAGAATTATATTCTTCTCTTTATCTGTTTTGGATTTTATCCTAAGTGATTGCTCCATTCCTTCTGAACGGTATTTCTTTGCTTGCCTGTACCTTTCAGCTTTCATCCTGTCATAAACATGCCTTTCATTTTCAGGTGGAAGATCTGCTCTTTTTATTCTAACATCAATTACTTCAATACCATATTTTTTAGATATTTTATTACAATTTATAGTAATATAATTCATTATTTCACTTCTTTTTAATGAAACGATTTCCTGCAATGAGTGCTTGCCTAAAACAACCCTTAATTCAGAGTAAATTATATCATCAAGCCTCTCCTGCGCTCCATAATAGTTTTTAACTGTTTCATAAAATTTCAACGGACTTCTAATTCGCCATTTTGCATAATTATCAACAACAAGGTTCTTCTTATCTTGTGTTAGAATTTCAGCAGGTGCAGAATCATATTCCAAAACCCTATTATCAAAAAATATAACATTCTGTATAAAAGGAAGCTTAAAATTAAGTCCCGGCTTTGTAATCTCTTTTACAGGCTTACCAAGTTGTAAAACTATTGCTTTTTGAGTCTGGTCAACAGTAAAAAATATCCCTCTTAAACTTGAAAATCCCACAAATATTATAATCATCACAAATAAGACTTTATTTCTCATTTTACACCCCCTTTCTTAATATCCAATAAGGGGAAGATTTTTTTAGCTGCATCTTTGTCTAAAATAACTTTATCTGAATGCTTTAGAACCTGCTCCATTGTTTCTATATAAATTCTCTTTTTTGTTATATCCTTTGCCATATTATATTCTTTTAAAACCTGAGAAAAACGCTGTGTTTCCCCTAAAGCTTTATTTACAACAACCTGCTCATAAGCTAAAGCTTCATTAACAATTTTAGCAGCTTCTCCTTTGGCTTTTGGAATAACATCATTTCTGTACCCTTGTGCTTCATTAATATACCGCTCTTTATCTTCTTTGGCACTTGCCACATCTTTAAAAGCATTAATAACTTCAACCGGCGGATGAACATCCTGAAGCTGAACAGTTAATATAGAAACACCTGTGTCGTATTTTTCGACAATTCTTTGCAGCAAATCCCTGCACTCTTGCTGTATCTCGTCTTTGCCTGTTGTAAGAACAGAATCAATATTGGTTTTACCTATAACTTCACGCATTGCAGCCTCAGATGCTTTAAAAATAGTAGAAAACTGACGGTCAACATTAAATAAAAATTTAATAGGATTTTTAATTTTAAATTGTACAATAAATTCTGCTTTTACAATGTTTTCATCACCTGTAAGCATATATGATTCTTTGGGAACCATTCTATACCTAGCTGGATTGGTGTTTGATATTGTTCTGAAACCTATTTCCAATCTATAAACTCTTGTAATTGCAGGCTTTAAAACTGATTCAACAGGATAGGGGATATGCCAATGAGGACCTGGCTTAACTGTATAAACATATTTTCCGAACCTTTTAACAACACCAACTTCCTGAGGGTCTACAATGTAAAATCCTGACGCAAGCCATGCCAAAAATAAAATAATAAGTAAATTAGATATTTTTGGAAAATTAATTTTTATATGTTTCAATTTCTCAAAATCAATTTTAGGATGTTGTTTATGCTGCTTATCATTATAGTCTTCATCGTACCATGCCATAAAGGCCTCCTTTCAAAACAATTGATTTTAATTGATAGTCGTTAGTCTGTAGTTTAATCACAATAAATTTATCCCTCTTCCAGAATCAAGTAAAAACATTGAATATACAACTATTGTGCTTAAACATCATTTCCAACCATAACTATAATTAAAATCCTTACCTCGATAAATTTTACCATATTTTAATTTATTATAAAAGTCTTTTACTGAAAGTTTAAAAAATTTAATATTTGAAATATCAAAGAAAAATTTGCAGTAACCCATTTGTTCAAGCTCATGTCTGCAAGATACAATATTAAAATTTTCATTGGAAAATATATGAATAAGCCCCCTTTTTCTCTTTATAATAAATTTTTCATTTTTACTATCAGTTAAAGAATTTCCTGATTTCAATCTATTATCTATTCTTGAAACAAGTAAAGGGAAATTGGAATATAACGTTATAATTGCACTATTTTTAAATTTAAAATCTGCTAAATTTTTTTTGTCATTTTCAAAATCTAATATGAATCTTCTTGTATTCATATTTTCTAAAAACAGTTGTGCAGCAAAAGAATTGGAAATATGAAAACGTTCTGACAAGATTAAAAAAACATTTTTAAAATTATCAAAAAATCGCAACTGGCTTTTACTATTAATTAAAAACTTTTTAAAACCTAAACTTATTAGCTCTTTTGTAATATTTTCAAATCTCTCAAGTTCATTTTCAAAAATAAAAAGAGGATATTCAAAAATCACAAACTCTTCAATTTTTTTCAATTTTTTGCGAACTGAAAACAATTCTTCTAATTGAGTAATTGGAATGATTAAAAAATCCCTTATATTATCGGGGAAAGATAAAATCTGCCTGATATTATTCAATTTGAAATATAATTCTTTTTTTCTACTACCATTATCATGAGTTTTAGGTAAAATTATTTCTTTTACCTTTATTTTTTTATTTTGTTTTAAGGTGTTTGGAATTTCAATATTTTGTTTTGAAGATAATTTAAAAATAAGAAGATTTTTTTTTATATTCATTTTTTCAGTTAATGGAATTTTAACAATTTCACTTTTTTTAGCAAAATTTTTCAATTTATTTTTCACAAATATTTTTGTAATTTTTATAGATTCGCCTAAATCTTGAATCCTAATTCTATCTCCTGTTTTTAATTCGCTTCCTGTTTTAAAAATCAGAAACTTATCTGATTTCTGAATTATTTTACCTAAAAATAAACCTGTTGCACCTGAAAGGTTCGGCTCAATAATGGAATTTGAGTTAAAATATATACCAGATGTTGTTTTTCTGCCAAAGCTATTTTTAATAAACTCTCTTGCTTCATCTTTTACTTCTTTTGATAGATATTTGTTTCTTTTATAAAAATCTATTAAAATTCTGTATGCTTTTGTGACATTGGCAACATACTGCTCAGATTTCATTCTTCCTTCAATTTTTAAAGATGTTAAATTTAAATTTAATAATTTTTCAAAATCATTTACACTGCTTAAATCACTTGGAGAAAAAAAATATCCTTTTTTCTGTTTATTTAAAATATATAATCTTCTGCATGGTTGAGTACATCTACCACGATTTGCACTTTGCCCGCCTAAAAAAGAACTAAAATAACATTGGCCTGCAAATGAATAGCATAAAGCACCATGAATAAAAATCTCCAGTTCCAAAAGAGAACGTTTTTTTATTAATTTAAGTTCTTCAAAACTTATTTGTCTGTCTAAAATCACTCTTTTGAAATTTAACTGTTCCAAAAATTTAACATCAAACGAATTCAGGTTGCTCATCTGGGTACTTGCATGTAATTTCAGTGTGGGGAAATACTGATTGACAATGTTAGCAATACCAAAATCTTGTATAATTACAGCATCAACACCTACTTTGGTAAGGATTGATAAATATTTAAAAATACTTTTTATTTCCATTTCCTTAATCAATGTATTAACAGCAATATACAATCTTTTACTTTTTGAGTTTAAATATGAGTAAATTGAAGGGACTTGCTCTATTGGAAAATTTGATGCAAAAGCTCTTGCACTAAATTCTTTTAAACCAATATATACTGAATCTGCTCCTGCATCAACAGCTGCCACAAGAGCTTGCAAATTACCTGCTGGCGAGAGAAGTTCCACTACTGATTCATACTCCTCAAAAATTCTTCATTTGTAGTAGTTTCAGAAATTTTCTCTATTAAAAATTCCATAGCTGAAACAGAATCCATTCTGTCAAGCACTTTTCTTAAAAGCCAAATTCTTGGTAAAATATCTTTATCAAGCAATAGCTCTTCTTTTCTAGTACCTGAAGCATTAACGTTAATTGCAGGGAAAACTCTTTTATTTGCCAGATTTCTGTCTAAATGAACTTCCATATTTCCAGTACCTTTAAATTCTTCAAAAATTACATCATCCATTCTGCTTCCTGTTTCAATTAAAGCTGTGGCAATAATAGTAAGACTTCCTCCTTCCTCAATATTCCTAGCAGCACCAAAAAATCTTTTTGGTTTATAAAGAGCTGTAGCATCAATACCACCTGAAAGCACTTTACCACTTACAGGTGTTATAGAATTGTACGCTCTTGCAAGCCTCGTAATACTATCAAGCAGAATAACAACATCTTTTTTGCATTCAACAAGCCTTCTTGCCCTTTCAATAACAATTTCAGCTACCTGAACATGCCTTTCAACAGGTTCATCAAAAGTAGAGCTTATAACTTCTCCGTTAACTGTTCTCATCATTTCCGTAACTTCTTCAGGTCTTTCATCTATTAATAAAACAATAAGAAATACTTCAGGGTGATTAGTGGTAATAGAATTTGCAATTTGCTGCAATAAAACAGTCTTACCTGTCCTTGGAGGTGCTACAATTAATCCTCGCTGTCCTTTTCCAATTGGAGTAAGAATATCCATAACTCTTGTGGAAATAATTTTAGGATTGGTTTCAAGATTTATTTTTTCATTGGGATGAAGCGGAGTAAGATTATCAAATAAAATTTTACTTTTAATTGATTCAGGAGCCTCACCGCTAACAGCTTCAACTTTTAACAAAGCAAAATATTTTTCAGATTCCTTAGGAGGCCTTATTTGGCCTTCTACAGTATGACCTGTTTTCATACCAAATTTTCTAATTTGTGATGGTGATACATAAATATCATCTGGCCCTGGCCTGTAATTATAATCTGCTGATCTTAAAAATCCAAAACCATCAGGTAAAACTTCCAGAACACCTCCACCATAAATATTGCCATTTTTTTCAGCATAAGTTTTTAAAATATTAAAAATAAGCTCCTGTTTTGTAAGCAGAGAATAACTTTCAATTTTAAGATGTTCCGCAATTTGTTGTAAATCTGGAACTGGTTTTAACTTTAATTCATTAAGATTCATTTTCTTTATTTCCTCCATATAAAAATCAATTTTTCTGATTATATAAAATTTCCTTAAAAAGGAATTATAGAATTAATTTCAAAGTAACGGTATATGATATAAAAGACTCTCAAATTGGATGTGCCTTTATTGATTTTCTCTTAAATAAATTAAAAAAATTTAAAAGTCAACTAATTTTTCCAAAAAAATATCTATTTCTTCAATTTTTTTAATGGTAAAATCAAAGTCATTATGCTTTTTATCATTAACATATAATGTTTTAAAACCTATTTTTCTTGCTGTTAAAAGATTTTTTAAAGAATCATCTACCATTACCGTTTTATCAGGCAAAAGATTCTCCTGCTTGCAAATGTTTAAATATGGCTTAAATAAAGGCTTTGGGATAAAATTCAACTTGCTAATATCAAATATTTTCTCAAAATACTCTTCAATTTCCATAATTCTTAAAATTTTTCTAATATACGGCAAATAAGCATTTGAAAATATAATATGCCTGTATTTACTTTTCTGCAAAAAAAATTTTAACCTACTATTAACTGAAATATATTTTTCAATATCAACATTATGAACATAATCAAGGTAATGAAATGGCAAAACATTGTGGTGTTTGATTAGACCGTTTAGAGTAGTGCCATATTTTTCCAAATATTCTTTTCTCAATTTTTTAACATTCATATCAGCAATGCCTACAACTTCTCTTAAATACTTATTTATCCTACTATCCACCTCATTAAAAAGAGCTGATTCTTTTGGATATAATGTATTGTCAACATCAAAAAGTATTGTTTTCATTTTATTTTAACCGAAAAGCTTAAGCCATCTCCTATTGCAATAAAGGAAGTCAATAAATTTTTATTTGAAATTAATTTTCTATTAAATTCATCAACTAACTTAATACCTTTTATATAATTTTCACTTCTTTTGGCACTTCTATCAATAATCTGTTTATTGTATGTTATATTGTCAAATATTAAAATACCATTAATATTTAGAAGCTTTTCAAGCTCAATTAAATATTTAACATAGTCTCTTTTTACTGCATCAACAAATATAAAATCAAACTTTTCTCCAATTCTTTGAAAAATATCAATTACATAAAAACTTTCAAGAGGATAAACACAGAGCTTGTTTTTTAAAGATACTGAAAATTTCGAAAAAATATTTTCATAAAAACATTCCACTCTATGAAAATTATAATCAATACTTACTAACCGACCTTTTGCAGGTAAGGATTTAATAATTTTATATGTGGAATAACCACTACCAGTCCCAATTTCAAATGCTTTGTCAGGAGATTTTACTCGAACAACAGTCTCCAAGAATTGAGCTTTTATTCTATTTAAATAAGGTATTTCAAAATGTTCAGCAAAATTAATAATCTCTTTCTCTAAACCATAATCTTTTTGATCTAAAAAATCTAAAAAATATTTTTCTATATTCATTAAAGCTCTATATTTTTATAATGATTAATTTCCAGTAATTCAAAATTATTAATTGCAATAATATCTATTCTAAATTTCTTATAATCTTTTTTATAATTTTTAAGAAATTGCTCTGCTGAATTTCTAATTTTTTTGATTTTTGACTTATTAATACTTTCTTCTGCTCGTCCAAAATTTTTATTAGTCCTGTATTTTACTTCCACAAAAATTATTGTATTGTTTTTCTCTACAATCAAATCTATTTCACCGAATCTTGTTCTGTAATTTTCAAATAATATTGAATATCCATTTTTTTTAAGAAAATTTTTTGCCAATATCTCACCAAACTTTCCTTTTTCCATTTAATTTGTTTATCAAATATTTTTAAAATTTACAACTTTCTTATTTTATTCGTTAATAATCATTGCTTTTAAACTTCGTTAACATCTGCTAAATCTCAAATGCAAAGTTATTGACATAATTTTTTATTAATGATAATTCTTATATTCTAAATTTATAAAACAATTAAAAGGAGTTTTTTATGTTAAAAAAACATATAGATAATGTTCCTATGGAAAAAGTTGAGTTGGAAGGTGCCAAAGGAGTGAAAGTTCAATGGCTATTCTCTCCAAACGACGGTGTCCCTACTTTTGCTTTTAGAATATTTCACGTAGAAGAAGGTGGTAATACCCCAAGACATACACATGATTGGGAACATGAAGTTTTAATTTTGGAAGGTGAAGGCGAAGTTTATGTTAATGGAAAGTTTGTCCCATATAAACAGGGAGATGCTTTTTTCATACCAGGCGGAGAAGAGCATCAATTTTTAGCCAAAACAAAAGGGAAATTTATATGTTTAATTCCAAATTCTGGGTGTTAATTTTAGTCCCTTTTTTTTTGTTTTCCTTTTTGCAAAATATTTATTCAAACAAACTGCAATATTTCAGTGAAAGCAGCTTTATAAAACAATTTGAAACTTTACCATATGATTATGAAGCCTCTTTTAAAAATTTTAAATTTCTTGAAATAAAAGAAAATTACGCTCCCTATTTTAAAAAAAGAATTTTAACTCACTCAATTATTTGTTTTAAAAAAAATAAAAAGTATTTCTTAGAAGCAGAAAAAAGATTTCATGTTTCTTCGCAGATTATTCTTTCAATTTTAACAATAGAATCATTATGTGGCCATCATCATCCAAAATATAATATAGCTTCAGTTTATAAAAGTTTGATAATGTTAGGTAAAAATAAAGAGTTACAAGATAGACTTTTTAATGAAATAAAAAAAAATTATCCTAATACTTCTAAAAAATGGTTTTTAAGAAAAATTAAATGGAAAAGCAGATGGGCATATAAACAATACATTGCATTAAAAAAAATTTTCTTAAAACATCATATTGATATTTTCAAAATCAAAGGCTCATGGGCAGGTGCTTTTGGCTTGCCACAATTTATTCCTTTATCATTTCTAAATTATGCAATTGACGGCAATAATGACAATAAAATAGATTTGGAGCAATACCCTGATGCAATATTTAGCATTGCAAATTATTTGAAACAAAATGGCTGGTCAGAAAAATTATCAGAATCTAAAAAATTAAAAGTTATATATTCTTATAATCATTCAAAATTATATTGTGAAACTGTTCTAAAATTAAGTAAAATTTTCAATAAACAATCTTGAAGGGGGAAGTAATGAAAAAATTCTTTAAAAAAAATATTATAATAATGGGGTGTCTGATTATATTCCTATTTATACAAGTATCAGTTTTAACAGCCACAAAGAAAAAATCAGCAGATGACAATAATATTTACAAAAATATTGAGCTTTTTACCAAAGTTTTATCAATTGTAAAAAGAGATTATGTTGATAACAAAACTTATAAAAATTTAATATATGGAGCCATAAATGGAATGTTGTCTTCTCTGGACCCTCATTCATCTTTTCTAAATCCTGATAGTTTCAAAGAAATGCAGGTTGAAACAACTGGAGAATTTGGTGGTTTGGGAATTGAAATTACAATTAAAAACGGAATATTAACTATTGTTTCTCCCATAGAGGATACACCAGCGTATAAAGCTGGAGTAAAAGCTGGAGATAAAATTATTAAAATTAACGGTGAAAGCACCAAAAACATGACTTTAATGGATGCTGTAAAAAAATTAAGAGGCAAAAAAGGAACAAAAGTTACTATTTCAATTTTCAGAGAAGGTTTAAAAAAGCTAAAAGATATCACTATTGTTCGTGATATTATAAAAATACAAAGTGTAAAAACTAAAATGTATGAAAATAACATAGGATACGTTAGAATTACTCAGTTCCAGGAGAGAACAGCATCTTCAGTTATTAAGGCATTGGATAAATTTCAAAAAAAGTTTGGAACAGTAAAAGGTATTATACTTGACCTCAGAAATAATCCTGGAGGACTACTTAATCAAGCTGTAAAAGTCTCGGATATTTTTATAAAAAAAGGCAAAATAGTTTATACAAAAGGTAGAGTTCCAAATAGCCAAATGGAATTTTATGCTAACAATGATGGCAATGAAGGCAATTATCCAATGGTTGTTCTTGTTAATGGTGGAAGTGCAAGTGCATCTGAAATTGTAGCAGGGGCATTGCAGGATCATAAAAGAGCTATTATTTTAGGTACCCAAACTTTTGGCAAAGGCTCTGTTCAGACAATTATACCATTAGATGACGGTTCAGCAATTAGGCTGACAACTGCAAAATACTATACTCCATCAGGGACATCTATACAGGCAAAAGGTATTACGCCGGATATAATTGTTAAACAGAAAAAAATTGCAGAAGATAATAAAACCGATTCCTTTTTCCTTAGAGAAAAAGATTTAAAGGGACATTTCCAAGCAAGTTCTGATTCAGATAAAAATAAAAAATTAAGCAATAAGGAAAACAACGGGTTAAAAAATGTGATATCTTTTGACGAAGTTAAGGATTATCAATTGCTACAAGGCCTTCAACTACTTAAAGCATTACAGATTGTCATGGGCAAATAACTAAAAAATTTTTGAATTTTTATTAGGTTTTAAATGAAAAAATTTCATATATACTTTTTACTTGCAATAACAGTTCTCAATATAGTTGCATTAATTTTCATAAACAAATCTCGCCATGTTGCAAGTAGTAAAGAAGAATTACAGAGAGTGGAAAATAAAGTTTCAGAGATTTTCAAAAATTTTAACATAAAGCTCGTTAAAGATAACAATTTTATTTTTTTATATAAATCTGAGGATACGAAAAATACTTTTTTAAAAAAATTAGAAAAAAATAATTTTTTTATAAAAAAAGACAAAACTTACATAAAAATTTATTATAAACATAAATTTATAAAAAAGATTTTATTAAAAAAAGAAATAGTAAAACCAAACCAGCTAAAATCCCAAAAAAATTCCAATTTAAAATATTTGTCAATAATTATAGATGATATTGGTCCCAATCTAAACAGAGCAAAAGAATTTTGGAAAATAAGCGATAATATTACGCTTTCCATTATACCTTTTTTAAGGGATTCTAAAAAAATTTCCCAATATGCCCAAAAACACCACTATCATGTTATGTTACATCTACCAATGGAACCTTATGCTCCAATAGAAAACAGTATTAATTTTTTATTAGTAAATATGGATAATAAAACTTTTATAAAAAAAATTGCTCAATTTTTCAATTTTCTCCCATATTTTGAAGGTGTTAATAATCATATGGGCTCAAAGCTCACATGTAATAGAGAAAAAATGGAGCTTTTTTTTAAACATTTTGATAAAAATAAATTTTTCATTGATAGTAAAACTGCAAAATGCACAATTGCTGGTAAAATAGCTATGCAATACAATATAAAAAGTGGCATAAGAGATTTTTTTATAGATAATAAAAAAGATTTTTCAGAAATTTTGGATAATTTAGTAAAAGCAGAAAAACTTGCTTTAAAAAAAGGTTTTGCAATAGCTATTGGCCATCCTGGGATAAAAACCCTCCAGGCTTTGTCTGTTTTTATTGCAGATAAAGATAAAAATTTAATTATTATTCCTGTTAAATACGGATTAGAAATTTTTGCAAATTATGAAAAAAATCATATTACTGAGAAAGAGATATATGAAGGTAGCAGCTATTGATATAGGGACAAACACAACAAGAATGTTGATAATAGATATAGAATCTAGTAAAATTTTGGAAAAAATGAGAACTGTTACAAGGCTTGGTGAAAATTTCAATGGAATTTTGCTGGACAAGGCTAAAAACCGAGTTATTGAAACTTTAACAAAATATAAAACAATAATGGATGGACATAATATTGAAAGATACAGGGCTGTTGCCACAAGTGTTGTAAGAGAAGCTGTTAATGGCAGAGAATTTACAGAAGAAATTTTTAAAAAAGTAGGTCTGAAAATAGAGATTATTAATGGTCAAGAAGAAGCAAAAATTACTTTTTGCGGAGTTATCTCTTTCCTTGAAAAAAAGATTAATGATTTTTTACTCTTAGACATTGGCGGTGGAAGCAATGAATTTTCTTTAATAAAAAACAGAACTTTAATCAAATCATTAAGTGAAAAATTCGGTGTTGTTTTTTTATATGAAAAATATATTAAACATGATCCTCCTTTGGCAATTGAAATAGAAAATCTTTCTAAAGAAATAAAATACAACATTAATGCCATTAAAGATAAATTTAACAGATTATTATCAAATAAATTCTTTTTTGTAGGTACTGCTGGTACGGTTACAACTTTAAGCTACATTCATCAAAATCTCCAGAAATATGAGCCAAAATTAATAAATAACCACAAAATCCCAAAAAAATTTTTAGATGAATTAATAGAGGAAATGCTCACATTAACAAATATTGAACGTTTTGAAAAATATAAAATTGAAAAAGGCAGAGAAGATGTGATTTTGGTTGGACTTTTAATTATAAAATTCTGCATGGAAATTTTTAATTTTGATTTTATTGTTTCAATAGATTCAGGTTTATTAGAAGGCATTGCATACAGCATAAAAACTCATGATAACAAAAAATTAAAAAAATCTTGACAAAATTAATATTTTCAATAATAACATAATATGTTGAGAATAAAAGTATTAGGATGTAATGGGGGTAGTGAGAAAGGAAAAGGTCTAACTTCTTTTCTTGTTAATGATACTATCTTAATTGACGCAGGCAATGTGGTTAATTCCCTTTTATTAGAAGAGCAAAAAGATATCCGCTATATACTTGTCACACACACTCACCTTGATCATATAAAAGATATCCCTTTATTGGCTGATAATCTTGTGGAATTTAAGGGGCATAAAGTAAATGTTTTTGGACTTAAAGAAGTTGTGGCTTCATTAAAGGACAATTTTTTTAATAACGTTATTTTTCCTGATTTCTCAATGATTCCTTTAAAAGACCCTATTCTTCACTATAATAAAATTAATACCAATGAATCTTTTACATTAAACGGGTTAAAAATTACAGCAATATCAGTAAATCACACAGTACCAAATGTTGCATATATTGTAGAAAATTCTGATTCTGCATTTGTATTTATTTCTGATACCTATAAAACAGATAAAATCTTTGATTTAATTAATTCTAATAATAAAATAAAATTTGTTATTATTGAAACTTCTTTTCCAAATGAGCATAAATATCTTGCAGAAATAAGCAAACACCTCACTCCTGAATTAATGAAAAACGAAATAGACAAGATAAAAAATAACAATATAAAGATATATATTTTTCATATGAAGCCTAAATATACTGCAAAAATCATAGAAGAAATTGACAATATGGAAACTGATAAAAATATTGACTTTCTCAGAGATGGAATGATTTTGGAAATATGAATCCCGATTATTTAAAAGCTCTTGATTATCTATATAATCTTGAAAAATTTGGCATAAGTTTAGGGCTTCATAAAATAGCAGCCCTGCTTCATGACTTTGATAATCCTCAAGATAAAATCAAGGTTATTCATATTGCAGGGACAAATGGCAAAGGTTCTACAGCTGCTATTTTAGAATCTATTCTTTTTAATCACGGATACAAAGTTGGGTTATACACTTCTCCGCATCTTGTTAGATTTAATGAAAGACTTCGGATCAATCAAAAAGAAATCTCAGATGAAAATATCATAAAATATGTTGAGCAATTTAAACCAGTAGCTGACAAAATAAACCTTACTGATCCTGTTACATTTTTTGATTTTACAACTGCAATTGCTTATCAATATTTTTTTGATAATAAAGTTGATATTGCAATAATGGAGACAGGCTTAGGAGGCACACTGGATTCCACAAATATTGTAAAAAAACCTCTTTTATCCATTATTACCAATATAAATCTTGAACATGAGGAATTTTTGGGAAATACCCTTACTGAAATAGCAAAAGAAAAAGGTGGTATTATCAAAAAAAATACACCTTGTGTAACTGGTGAAAATAAAGTTGAACCTTTGGATACTTTATTAAAAATTGCTGAAAATAAAAAATCAAAAATGTATGTATTAAAAGATTTTGTAAAAATAGAAAAAACTGATAAATTTTTCAATTACAAATCAGATATGCATTATTTCAAAAATTTACAACTTAATTTAAATGGTAATTATCAAATACAAAATGCATCATTGGCAATTTTTTCTCTGGAATGTATTAATTTTGAGATTAAAGAAGTTTTATTAAAAACAGCTCTTTTGAAAATCAAATGGGAGGGCAGATATGAAAAAATAAAGACAAATCCTCTTTTTATAATAGATGGCGCTCACAATCCTGCTGGAGCTGAAGTTCTTGCCAAAAACATAAAAAATGAAAATTATTCAAAATTAGTATTGATAATATCTGTAATGTCTGATAAAAACATTGATGATATTTTTAAAAATCTGTTACCTCTTTCTGATACAGTAATTTTCACAAAAGCAAAACTTGACAGAGCAGCAGATTTTGAATTGTTAAAAATAAAAGGTGAAAATTTTAACAATAATTTCAAATACTTTGAGAGTGTCTCATTGGCAATTAAAGAAGCAGAAAATATAGCTAATAAAGATGATTTAATACTTTTTACAGGCTCTCTATATGCTGTTGGTGAAGCAAAAGAATTTTTAGGAAATATTAATAGTAAATTTACAGTTGGGAATAAATATAAATGAAAAAAATCTTTAATCTGATTTTGACAATTTTAATATTATCTATAACAGCTAATGTTTTTGCTCTGGAATTTATTAAAAAAAATTTCTCATTTAAAAAAAAGTCCAGAATTAAAATTAGTGCTGATGTTTTAAGCTTTGATAAAAAAAACCAGATATTTTATGGTGAAGGTTTTGTTAAAATAATTCAAGAAGATCTATCTGTTGATGCAGATCAGGTAAAATACAACTTACAAAAAAAAACCATTCAAGCTCAAGGTCATGTTAAAATTATTCAAAATGGAGATACAATCAATTGTAATAAAGTTTTGCTTGACTTGAGAAACAACACCGGCCAAATAGAGAAAGGCGAAATATTTATAAAAAAAAGGCACTTTAGAATTATAGGCGATACAATTAAAAAAGATAAAAATGGCAACTATATTTTAGAAAATGTTACTCTTACTTCCTGCTGCCAGCAAAAACCGTTCTGGGCTTTTACAGCAAAAAATATAAAAATAAATCCTGAAGGTTTAGGTAAAGCCAAAAGTGTTAAATTTAGGTTTGGTTTTTTCCCATATGCGTTACTGTATGTACCTTATGCAACTTTTCCCACTAAAAATGAACGAGGTTCAGGATTTTTAATACCTTATTTTGGTTTAAACGGGAAATTCGGAGCAAGATACAGACAAGGTTACTATTGGGCAATCAACCAAAGCAGTGATATGACATTTTATTATGACTTAATGTCTGAAAGAGGAATTAAGGTTGGCACAGAATATAGATACCTTGCAACAGAAAAAGGGAAGGGATTGGCAAAAATTTATTTTTTAGATGATAGCGGATTAAAAAGAAAAGACTATTCTATTTATGATGACACAAAACAAAGATTTTACATAAAACTAAACCACTACCAAGAATTTGATAATAATTTTAAAATCTTTGCAGATATTAATTATATAAATGACATTAATTATAAAAATGATTTTCCTGAAGATTTTAAAAATACCAACTTTTTAAACAAACAATCCATACAATCTGAAAATAGTATGAACTCCATTTTCTATGCTACAAAAAAATTTGATTATCTCAACTTAATATTGGATGGTGAATATTTCCAGGATCTTACAAAAACAACCAACAAATACACCAGTCAAAAACTGCCTGAAGCAGGAATTTTTGTTTCCCAAAATGATTTTTTGAAAATTAACTTATATTCTTTATTAGATGCACAATATTTAAATATTTACAGAAAAAAAGGGGAAAGTTTTTCCAGAATTTACATTAAACCTGATTTTATTAAGCCATTAAATATTAAAAATTATTTTATTACCTCTACTGAAATTTCTCCAACTTTTGCAGAATATTTCTTTGATTTAGATGAAAATAGCCTTGGTAACACAAATAAATTTTACTTTCATCTAACACATGACGGAAGATTGCAATTATCAAAAGTTTATGATTTCCCTTATTTTGGAATTGTAAAATTTAAGCATATTATTGAGCCTATGTATGGAATAGACTATATTTCTGATACAAAATCTATTTTTGAGAAATACAGACATTTTGACTATATAGATAATGAAATTAATAAAAATATTTTAAAATATGGATTCAAGCAAAGATTAATAGCCCGTCTTGAAGACGGCACATTTCAAGAATTTGCATATTGGGAATTATACCAAGGATATCAGATAGATAAACAGGATTATTTTTTTAATGGCAAAAACAACAGTGATGTTTATTCAGATATAAGATTTTATTTTTGGAAAAATTTCTCTTTGGAAAATGATTTGGCATATAACCCATATGAAAATCAATTAAGAAAATTTTCTCTTTGGAGTAAAATCAATTTTTCAAATTACGATTTTCTATACTTGGAGTACAGATACCTGCGCAAGGACGTGGAACAGTATAATATAGGTTTTAACATTCATTTTCTTGATAAATTTGATTTTTATAATCATACCAATTATGATGCCCTTGAAACAAGACTAGAGCAGATCACTTACGGAATTAAATATTCAATACCATGCTTTGCAGCAAATTTTAACATTACCGAAGAGCATGACCCATATAATTTTTCCTTTAATTTTCAGCTAACCTTTCAAGGGCTGGGAAGTATTGGAAATTTCTAATCTTGAAGCTGTTTTATACAACTTTCAGAATAACATCGTTGTAGTCATTTTGAGTAATAGCGAAAAATCCATTTGTTAATTTTTATTTCGAAAGATGTATTATTTCCTGCTCTATTAATTTAAACAATAAATCCAAAACATCTTTTTCCCTAAAATTAGCGCATTCCCTGTTTTTACAAGGATTATCACATGGCGAACAATTCAAATTTTTATAAAAACAGATACTCTTTCGTCCTAATGGAGCCCAGATAAATGGAGAAGTATGGGTAAAAAAGGTAAAAGTCAATAAATTGCATGCTGCAGCAACATGGGATACGCCAGAATCGTTTCCAATATAGAAAAGAGCATGTGATAAACTATCAAGCAATTCATTTATTGATTCCGAAATCAATATGTTCATTTTATTCTTTAAATATTTTTCAGCTTCTCCTCCAATCCATAAAGAAGTAATATTAAATTTTTTCTTAATATTATTTTCAAGTGATTTTAAAAAATCTAATGAAATATTTTTTGACTTTGACCCGCTTCCTGGATGGATAATAAAAAACTTTTTTTCTCTCTTTTCCAAATGAACATCTGCATATAAAAATCTTTTTTGTTTGAAAGGATATGAATTGATTAAATAAAAACATTGATGAATATTTTGATAATTTTTATTATGAGGAAAAATAAAAATAGAGTTTTTATTTAATTTTTGCATATTTCTTTTAAAAATCACATTGTGTGCACCTACAAATGAAATAATTTCATTAAAATATTTAAAAAATTCCAATTGTTCTAAATCGGGATTATTAAGAAAAAGTTTGTAAAGTGGTAAATCGTCAATATTTCTATTGTTTAATTTATTAAACTTCTGCATTAATGGGAAATATTTTTTATTTGTATATAAGATTATTTCTGATTCAGGATAATTATAAATTAGAAGGTTTAGAAAAGGCAAAAATGTTACAAAATCACCTAATGCAGCATTATGCAATATTAAAATTTTCATTTAAATATTTATTTGGATTTGGTTGTGAGGATTCAGGATAAATGACTATCCCAAACCCTACACCATAAAACTAATTATTTTAAATTTCTCGTTATTGTTTATTTATAATTTGCTTAAATTCTTTTTCAACCTTATTAAGTATTGAAGTTATATATTCAAAGTTATGAACCCCTTTTGACCTGTCAAACAGGACAGCTCTGTATAGTTTTTCTGTATTTTTAAATTTATTTAAAATATTTTTATCCTTATATGCTTTATCTTTTGCTTTTAAAAACAGAAGTTTAATAGTGTCCAATCTGCTTTTAACAGTTGTTTTCCACTCAATAAGAGTTTTTCCATATTCTTCATCTCCGTCATGGCATTCTATACAAGTTTTTTTATCAGGCATCTTTTCAAAAGATTTATGACATTCTGTACATTCAAGATCAGCCATTACATCAGCATCACCCTGCATATTCTCAATTTCAGCTTGCCTAATCTTATTTTGAACTATATGGCAGGTAGAACATTCTTCATTATCAGGACCATCATTTTCCTCATGGCATTTAAAACAGGCTTTTTTCATCATTAACGCATAATTTTTGCTGAAATCAGGGTGTCCAACCTCTTCAAAGTGACAGCTTGTACATCTTAAATTTTTAAAATTTTCCATATGCTCTTTATGAGAAAAAGCATAACCATTGATTTCATCTGTCTTCAATATATCTTCAAGTGAATGTTTTTTTCTGAACTGCGGATTTTCAACATAATCAAGCATTCTGAATTTGAGAAAACTTGTAGGAAGTGTCATAAAATGAGAGCTTCGCCACTGCTTGTTAAATGAATCTGTATGACAAAACAGGCAAGACTCTTCAGGTGCTGCATGGGCTGATGGATGAGCAAGTATTTCATCCAATTCTTTAGGTGAATGTGTCAGCTGAGTATACAAATCTTTTGCAGCTGTTACTTTTCTGATAAAATAATTAATTACCCCTGGGGTGGCATGACAATCAAGGCATTCCACTTCTTCCTTTGCATGGGCAGACAGCTTCCATGAAAAGACTTCGCCATTAGGACCGGGCTTTTGCTTTGGATGACATATTGCACAAAATTTCGGCTCACTACTGTAATGTAAAGCTTCAACTCCTCCCAAAAAGCCTATTATTGCAAGAATAAAAAGCAATATAATAATCTTACCTTTATTTGATTTCTTCATTTATAACCTCCTAAGCTCCTGATAATATTTTAAAAGCTAATGTTTTTAATGATGTTACTAAAAATAATTGCAGAAAATATATTGCAAAAATCACAATAATAGGTGAAAAATCAATTCCAAACGAATATGTTATTGGTAGCATTCTTCTGATTTTATAGAGTAACGGATCTGTAATTCTGTATAAAGTCTGAACAATAGGATTGTATGGGTCAGGATTAACCCATGAAAGTAATGCACGAATTATAATTATCCACATATAAATTGTAAGAATATAATCTAAAATTGTTGCTACTGCATTTAAAAAATAACCAAATACAAACACTTATCTTCCCTCCATATATTAAGTTTAAGTTCCAAAATAATTTCAGTAATGGGAAATAAAAATTATTTACTTTTTTAATTTTATTATATTAAAAGTTCTTTGTGTTAAATCACCTTTTCTGTAGGAAAAAAATTCATTATTACAATGAGAGCATTTATGCAAGTTAAAAATCTGATTGTTACTAATACCATTTTTTTTTAATAGATAAATATTGGCAGATTTTAAATCAAATCTATCTGCATTCTCAGAGAAAAATTTTTTACCTTCTTGTCCAAAAAATTTTATAAATTCATTATACATATCTTTTCTGATTTTATAACAATTTTTACAAATTGAAACCCCTAAAATAAAATTTAAGCTTTTTTCATTAATTTGCAAGTTATTTTTTATAAATTTAATTGTTTTTTCTAAAATTTTAAATGCTGTTCCTCTCCATCCTGAATGGACAACAGCAATTACACTGCTGCAATCAGAATATATAAAAACCGGCAGGCAATCTGCTGTTTGCACACCAATATTGGAATGAATCGAAGAGACTATAGCATCTCCTTCAAAATTTCCATTAAAAGTCCTATTGTTATCTAAAAAAACAATTTCATCAGAATGAACCTGCTTAATGAAAAAAACTCTTTCATCTAAATCAGTAAAATTTTTTTTGCTAATTAAAATTTCAATATTTTCTACTTTTTTATCAGTTATAATAATCTTATCATCAAAATCTTCAACTCTCAATCTATGTTTTAAATTCATTTTTATTTTCCTATTAATTCAATATAAATTCTTTCTACCTTTTCAACACATTCGGTAATAGTTTTAAAATAAATTTTTTTATAAAATTTTTCTTCTGGCAACCGATGTTTTTTATAAAGTATATCATAATAATTTTTTAAAAGAAAACTTATTACAAACTCATAATTTTTATTTTTAATTTCTTTAACCAGCATTTCAACATTTTTCTTACCTAAAAATCTTTTTAAATATAGTGTCGGCTCTATTAATTCTTCTTCTGATTTAAAATTTGCAAGATAATCATCCTTTATAATTCTTGCTCTAAAATCTAAATCTGTCTCTATCCATATGTGGGGACTTTTGCACATTCTATTGTAAAAATTTACTGGCAGAGAAATTTTGCCTATATTCTTGCTCTCACCTTCCAAAATAATTATTTTTTTATCTGCCAGTTTATTAACTTCAAACCATAACAATGTTTCAAATCTTTTTTGAGATATTTTCCCATCTATTCCTACTCCGCCAAAAACAGAACCTCTGTGTTTTGCAAGATTTTCAAGATCAATTACAGGAAATCCTTTTTCTTTTAACTTATTCAAAATTAACGTTTTACCGCTACCGGTATAACCGTCAACAACTAAAAAAAAACCTTTAAAATCAAACTGTTCAAAAAAATTTAAAATAAAATTTCTGTATCCCTTATATCCTTTTTCCAAAATAAAAATATTTTTTTCAGAAACCAGTGAAAAAAAATTTGCAAGAGCTGTTGACCTCAAACCACCTCTTGCACAATAAAATATTATATTTTCAAAAGACTCTGTAACTTCCAACAGCCTGTTAATTAAATTTTTCAATTTGGGAGAAATAAGCTCTACTCCCTTTTTTTTTGCTTCAATGCTGCCCTCTTCTTTATAGATTTTCCCAATAATTGCCCTTTCTGAATTATCAAGAATAGGGATATTAAAGGCTTCAGGAATATGATCTGTTTCAAACTCACCAGGAGATCTACAATCAATATAAATTTTGGAATTTAGATTTAAACTTTTCTCAAATGTTATTTTATTCATTTTCGATTATTTTTAAGAATTTTTTTAACTCTTCCGGCAAATCAATTTGAAAACATAGTTTTTCACCGTTATCTGGATGAAAAAAAATCAATTTGTATGAGTGGAGAAAAACTCTGTTTAAATTAGCAGGCATTACCTTTAATGCTCTTTTACCGGCATATAATGTATCGCCAACAAGAGGATAACCTTTTTCTGAGAAATGAACTCTTATCTGATGAGTTCTGCCTGTTTCAATATTAATATCCAATAATGAAAATCTTTTGAAATATTTTTCAACACTGTAATTGGTTATTGCAATCTTTCCATTATTTGTAAAGGATGAAAATTTCAATCTGTTTTTTTTATGCCGGCCAATATAAGTTTCAATTCTTCCTTTTTCAGGTTTTACAGAGCCAAAACTTAGCGCTTTGTAAAATTTTTTAACTTTTCTGTTTTTAAATTGTGCTGAAAGTCCCAAATGAGCCCTGTTATTTTTAGCTATTACCATTAAACCTGAGGTATCTTTATCAAGCCTGTGAACTATCCCCGGTCTTATTACATCGTTAATTGATGAAAGATTTTTGCAATGAAAGAGCAAAGCATTTACCAGAGTGTTTTTTTTGTGGCCTGCTGACGGATGAACCACCATATTAGCAGGTTTATTTACAACAACTATAAAATCATCTTCAAAAATTATTTCAATTTGTAAATTTTGAGGCTCAAGATTTAATGTTTCAGGCTCTTTAATCAGCACTGATATTTCATCAGAAAATTTTACAATATAGCTTGATTTTACTTTTTTATTATTGACTAATAAACTTTCATCATTTATAATCCTACTGATATGAGACCTTGAAAACTGCAAAACCAGAGATAAATATTTATCAATTCTCATATCATTCATTGTGGAACAAAATTGTAAATTGTATTTTTTCATTTTCCAATTTAATTATCACAACAATACGTTGGTTACAACTCAAAATTATGGAAAAAAAAAGATTAGATTCTATTTTAGTTGAAAAAGGCTTTGTAAACAGCAAAGAAAAAGCAAAAGCACTTATTTTGTCAGGAAATGTTTTTGTTAATGAACATAAAATTACAAAAGCTGGTACAAAATTTACAGGAAAAGAAGTTTTTTTTATAAAAGAGCCTTTAAAATATGTTAGCAGAGGAGGTTATAAATTAGAACATGCCTTAAAAGAATTCAATATTAATGTATCAGAAAAAAAAGCTATTGATATTGGGGCATCTACAGGCGGTTTTACTGATTGTCTTTTGCAGCATAACATAAAAAAAGTTTATGCTGTTGATGTAGGTTATGGACAAATTGATTATAAGTTAAGAAAAAACAGCAAAGTTATTGTTATAGAAAGGTGCAATTTTAGATATATAGATAAAGAGAAAGTACCTGAAAAAGTTGATATTATAGTAATTGACGTTTCTTTTATTTCCTTAAAATTAATAATACCTAACGCTATCCAATTTTTAAAACCAGCAGGAGAAATAGTAGCGTTAATTAAGCCCCAGTTTGAAGTTGGCAAAGGAGAAGTTGGGAAAGGCGGAATTGTTAGAGATACATATTATCATGATAAAATTATAAAAGAGCTTAAAATTTTTTTTAATTCAATAAATTTACAAACCAAAGGTTTAACTGAATCGCCTATTTTAGGACAAAAAGGTAATAAAGAATTTTTAATTTATTTAAAAACAACTATGGATTAACTTTACTTTAACTAATGCGGAGTCTAAAAATGAAAATTTTATTTATTGCTACTTCTGAATTTGCTGTTTTACCTTTAAAAAAACTTATTGAAAATGGTTTCAACATAGAGGCTGTTATAACCCAGCCTGACAAATCAGGTGGCAGAGGCAAAAGGATAATTCAATCTCCTGTAAAGCTAATTGCACTTGAACACAACTTAAATATTTTACAACCAGAAAATATTAATTCTTATAAGATAAAAGAGTTTATAAAAACTTCTAAAATAGATATTGGTGTGGTTATATCTTATGGGCAAATTATTTCTTCAGAGATTTTTAATTTACCAAAGTATAAAATCGTCAATGTTCACCCTTCCCTGCTTCCTAAGTACAGAGGGCCATCTCCCATACAAAGCTGCCTATTAAACGGTGATAAAGAAACAGGTGTTTCTATTATAGAAATTTCAGAAAAAATGGATTCAGGAGATATTCTAAAACAGGCAAGCATAAAAATATTAGAAGATGATGATTATTTTACCTTGCATTGTAAATTATCTGATTTAGGCGCAAGGTTGTTAGTTGATGTGATAAACAACATTAAGAATCT
Source organism: uncultured bacterium (assembly GCA_964492825.1). Lineage (GTDB taxonomy): Bacteria > DYJV01 > DYJV01 > DYJV01 > DYJV01 > CAZBLP01. Next base: position 7,476 of record CAZBLP010000009.1, on the reverse strand, counting down.
AAAAAAACAAAAACAACATGAAGCACAGGCTACTTATTGCAAATTAATTTCAAAACAAAATGGAGCTATAGACTGGACACAAACATGCACACAAATACACAACCAGATTAGAGCATTAACCAAATGGCCAGTTGCATACACCCACCTGAAAGGCAAAATATTAAAAATTTATAAATCAAAAATATTATACAAAGACTCTGAACTCCCTCCAGGTTCTGTGGAAAGGTTATCTAAAAAATCATTTGCAGTTGTTTGTGGCAATAAGCAATTACTTGAAATTTTAAAATTACAATTACAAGGAAAAAAAATTTTAAATACAGCTGATTTTATTAATGGCATTAATCTAAAAACAGGAGAGCTTTTAAATTGATTAATAATGAAAAACCCAAAAAAAGATTAATTATTTTTCTTTTAACAGCAGTAGTTTTATTTATTTATCTAATTTTTGCTTTTCTATACTTTGTCCCTTTAGTTGGTTTTAAAAATCTTCCTGCTTTTGTGGATTATATATTTTTTACAATGTTGTTTGGCATTCCCACTATACTTACATTTTTAGTTTTAATTCTTGTTATTTCCATATTAAGAGGAAAAGATTTTTTTATTTTTAAAAAAGTAAGATTAATTGCAATAAAAATCTTTTATCCTCTTGTTGTATTAATAGGTAATATACTTAAAATCGATACTGATAAAATCAGGGATTCATTTATTGAAATAAATAATTCTTTACTGAAAAATTATGAACATTCTTTTAATAAAAATGAGGTTTTGATATTATTGCCTCATTGTTTGCAAAATTTTGATTGCCAATTTAAAATTACAAATAATATTGAAAATTGTAAGTTATGCGGAAAATGCAAAATAAAGGATATTATAGAAATCACATCATTATATGGCATTCATGCAGCAATAGCAACTGGTGGGACCATGGCAAGAAAATTAATTAAGGACCATCGTCCTAAATTTATAATTGCTGTTGCATGTGAACGAGATTTGGCATCAGGGATACAGGACGCTTTCCCTTTGCCTGTTTATGGAATTACCAATAAAAGACCTTTTGGTCCTTGTTTTAACACTGATATTAATATTAAAAAATTAAAAGCAGCTATTGAATTTTTTTTGAAAAATAATTATAAGTAAACAAACTGTGCAATTATTTTGCATATTAAAATAATAGAAAGGTAAAAATGGAATTATTTAGGGAAAATCTGATTATAAAAACCAATATAGGAATTGATATAAAAAATATCACTTTTGAACTTACAAAATTAATTGCAAAATCAAAAATTAAAAACGGAATATTAACCGCTTTTGTACTTGGCTCCACTGGTTCAATTACAACTGTAGAATTTGAACCTGGAGTGGTTGAAGATTTAAAAAGAATCATTAATAAAATTGCTCCTCAAGGAGATTTCTACGAGCATGAAAAAGCATGGCACGACGGCAATGGACACAGCCACGTACAAGCTGCATTGCTTGGTCCTTCCATTTCAATTCCAATTAAAAATGGTGAAATGGATTTAGGCACCTGGCAACAAGTTGTTTTAATCAATCACGATGTGAGACCAAGAAACAGGAAAATAAATGTTACAATAATCGGTGAAGACAATTGACAACCGTGTTGGTAACGGAATCATGAGAATAGAAACTAATGAAAAATAGCATATTAATTTAATATTGAACAAATTTTATCTTGCAGTTGAAAGCGTATAAACATAAATATTGGAAAATTTAAAAAGTTTTGCAACTTCATTCACAGTGGCACCTGATGTAATAATATCATCAATTAACAAAATATTGTTAAAATTTCTGTTTTTCGTAATTTTAAATACATTCTGGATATTTTTACTGCGTTCAATATAATCCTTGCATAAAAACTGGGCTTTCCTATATTTTTTTCTTTTTAAAGAATTATTCATTTCCATTGAAAATTTTTCTGAAATAATTTTTGCAAGTACTTCCGCCTGGTTAAAACCTCTATAAATTTTTTTTAAAAAATGTATTGGAATATAAAAAACAATATCAAAATTAATATGTTTATATGGATAATTTTTTATAAAAATTCTTTCAAAATAATCTTTAATAAAAAAAATTTTTGAATATTTCCATTTATGAATAAGCTCTTTTCCTATTCCATTATACAAAAAACAGCTTTTTATCTCTTTTATTGAGTCTTCAAGCTGAAAACATATGCATTTGCCTTTAAACGGAGAACCACATCTGTCACAAAAAATTTCGTTAATAAATTCAATTTGTTTAAGGCAATCCTTGCATATCCAGGCAGGATATTGATAATTTTTTATATCTTTTCTGCATATTATACACTTTTTGTTAAAAATAAGGTCTAACATTCATAAAGTAATTCTTTGCCTGTCATTTCAGAAGGTTTTGAAACACCAATTATTTTCAAAATAGTAGGTGCAATATCTGCCAAAATGCCATCTTTTGTATTAATTTTATTTTTTAATGATGATATGAAAATAAAAGGAACAGGGTTGATTGTATGTGCAGTATGGGGTTTTCCGTTTTTATCAACCATTTCCTCACAGTTGCCATGGTCAGAAATAAGCAAAATAACTCCACCTTTTGACATAATCTTATTATAAATTTTCCCAACACATTTGTCCACTGCTTCAACTGCTTTAACAGCAGCTTCAAATACTCCTGTGTGGCCAACCATGTCACAATTTGCAAAATTTAAAACAATAAAATCATATTTTTCAGAATCAATTCTTTTTAAAACTTCCTCTGTAACTAAAAAAGCACTCATTTCAGGCTTTAAATCGTAAGTTTTAACATCTTTTGGTGAAGGAACCAACACCCTGTCTTCATTTTTAAAAGGAGTTTCTTCTCCTCCATTAAAAAAATATGTAACATGTGCATATTTTTCTGTTTCAGCAATTTTCAGGATTTTAAAACCTCTGTCAGATAACACTTCAGAAAGAATATTCCTTAGTTTTTCAGGAGGGAAAGCAACAGGGAAATTAAATTCTTCATCATAAAGAGTCATTGTAGCATAATATGAAAGCAGAGGTCTGTTTGAAATATCAAACTCTTTAAAATCAGGCTCATTAAGAGCTCTTGTTAATTCTCTTGCCCTATCTGCCCTGAAATTAAAAAATATAACAACATCATTTTCTTTTATAATACCTTTTTCATTAACCAGAAAAGGTTTGATAAATTCATCTGTTTCATTATTCTTATACCTGTTATTTAATTCAGCAACAGGGTCGGGATATATATGACTTTCACCCTTTACAATAACTTTATACGCTTCATAAAGTCTTTCCCATCTTTTATCTCTATCCATAGCGTAAAATCTTCCTGAAACAGAGGCAATTGTGCCATATCCTAAATTATTCATAAAATCTGATAGTTGTTGTAAATAATTTGCACCTGATGTGGGAGGCGTGTCTCTTCCGTCCATAAAACAATGGACATAACAATTAGAAACATTATGTTGTTTGGCAAGTTCTATTAATGCAAAAAGATGTTCAATATGAGAATGTACTCCACCATCTGATAATAGTCCCATTAAATGCACAGCTGACTTATTTTTCACTGCCGTATCGACAGCCTCAAGCAACACTTGGTTCTCAAAAAAAGATTTGTCTCTTATTGCTTTGGAAATCCTAGTAAAGTCCTGATAGACGACTCTACCAGCTCCAATATTCAAATGTCCAACTTCTGAATTGCCCATTTGCATATCAGGCAAACCTACTGCTTCTCCTGAAGCAATAAGCTTGCTATTTGGGTAGGTTGCAAAAAGGTAGTCAAGGTTTGGAGTATTAGCATTTTTAATTGCATTAAAATCTTTTTCATCTCTAATACCAAAACCGTCTAAAATCATAAGCATAACAGGTTTAAAATCCATTACATTCTCCTAGCAAACTAAATATTACATTTCAATGCATCAAAACGTTTGCATTCAGGACAGTAATCATCCCATTCTTCAGTAACAAAACTGCAAAAATCACATTTAAAAGTAATTTTAATACCACTATCTGTGTTTAATATTTTTCTGAAAACTTCTATGGAATCTTTAAGATCATGATTTTTTCTGTAAAGAATTTCTGCATAAATTATTGCAGCCAACTTATTTTTGTTAATATATTCTTTAATTATATTCTCAGATTTTTCTGTGTTATTATTGTAGAAACTGACTAAAGCCTGAAGTATAGCTGCATTTTCAGATTTAAATTTGCCTAAAAGTTTTTCAATATCTTTCCTAATCTTTTCATCATTGTTTTCCAATGCCAATTTAGCCATTACGCATAAAAAAACTGTGTCATTTTTACAATTTTTATAACCATCTTTTAATACTTGAAGTGCATCATAAGGCTTTGAATTTTTTATAAAGTTAAATTTTAAAAAATACGCAGGTCTAAAATTGGAAAAATTTTTAATAAGTGAATTTATGTTTGTTTCATTTAAATTTTTTTTAGTATTAAGATAATTCAATTCTGCTAAAATTTTTATTTCATCTACCTTGTTGACATTTTTCAAATTTATTATTCTCTCTTGAACCATTATCGCATCATTGTACTTCTCAATGTTTTTGTATGCATCTCTGATTATGACTAAATATTTGTAATTTTTAAAATTAGTATTTTCCAATAACTCTTTGGCAATATCTATTACAGCATTAAATTTTTTATTCTCAAAATAATACTCCATAAGGTAAAATTTGGAAACATCAAATGGTAATTTGTTAATAATCTTTTCCTGTTTTTCGGAATTTTCTTCAATATTCTTCAAAAACAATTGATAAATAAAATTATTATCCAGCTTATAAGAATTTAAAAAAGCCTTATAAGCATTTTTAACATTACCAAGAAAAGATTCTACCAGGCCTTTTTCAAAACTCTGCAATGCTTTCTCTTTAGCTGTTAATTGTTTTTTTAGGTTCCTGTTTGACATTGTTAACTTTAACTCCCTGAAAACAGTGAGAACAATCATAAAAAATGCACCAACAGCAATTGAGCCTATAATAATAAAAGAAGCAGGTAATTCATATTGAATGGATGGTGTAAAATGAATTGGCACCTTTGTGGTATTTAAAAATACAAAAATTGATACAGCTGCAATTAATAAAAAAAGAATAAATAAAATAAACTTTGTTTTCATATTTCCTCCAAAAGTTAATTTTTTCTAACAAGCTCTCCAATATTGGGGATATAAGGACCTGCAATAATATTGGATTTTAAAAGTTCATTATCTTGCAAACCTATTCTAATTACTTCTATATCATTTTTTAAACAATTTTGGAATATTTTTTTACATCTTTTTATTGTTTTTTCTGTTGATAAAGGTTGAAATTTTTTATTTATATAAAATTTTTCCAGGATTGTCCCCTTTACAACAAGTAGCGGATAAATTCTTATAAAATCAGGCTTTATTTGATTTATTAAGATATCTATAAGTTCAGAAATATTTTCCTCTGTTTCTTCTGGCAATCCCACCATTACTTGAATACCAATTTCAAACAAATGTTGCTTTAAGATTTTAACGCTGTTCAATATGTCCTGAACAGTATGACCTCTATTTAAAATCTTTAAAAGTCTGTCATTAAATGTCTGAGCACCTATTTCAACAGTTTCAACTTTGTAATTTTTTAGTATCTCCACTGTATCACCATTGATACAATCAGGCCTCGTGGAAAGCCTTAGGGAATCTATTAAATTGTTATTAACAAATTTAAATGCCTCAGAAAGATATTTCACCATTAAATCTTTTTCCAAACAAGTAAAACTACCTCCATAAAAAGATATCTGACTCTTTTCATATTTAGGATTAATTGAACCATATTTTTCATATTGGGTTTTTAAATAATCTTTAACAATATTTTTTACTTTTTCAGGATGGCTTAAATCTGATGAAATATTAAATTGATTACAAAATATACACCGGTGTTTACAACCTTTGTTTGAAATAAATATGGGAATAATAAATCGCTTCAATGTTCAATGTGTTGCAAAGCATTTTGAGCAGCATTTTGCTCTGCTTCTTTTTTATTTTTTCCTATACCTTCGCCATACTCTTTGTTGTAAATAGAGACTTTTACATAAAACATTTTATTATGCTCAGGCCCTTCTTCTTTGATAATCCGGTATTCAGGCTTTATTTTATATTTTTTTTGTACAACTTCCTGCAATAAAGACTTATAATCTGTGAGAAAATTTTCATTATTTGATTTTTCAATATATTTGTAAAAATGTTTTTTTATAAAAAATCTGGCTGCATCCACACCGCTATCTTTATAAACAGCTCCTATAATTGACTCAACAGCATCAGCTATAATGGAATTTTTTCTATGATTATTTGAAATAAATTCACTTTTACCAAGAAGAATATATTTTTCTAAATTCAATTCTTTTGCAATTTTGTGTAAAATAGGTTCACTGACTATTCGGGACTTGATTTTGGTAAGAGTACCTTCTTTATATTCAGGATATTTTTCCATTAATATCTCAGAAATCACAAGACCTAACACAGCATCTCCCAAAAATTCTAAACGTTCGTTTGAGAGAATATACTCTTTTTTAAAATAGTAGGTATAAGATTTATGGGTAAGTGCTATTAAAAGTAGATTTTTATTATAAAAATTATAGCCTAAAATTTTTTCTACTTCACCCTCAAAAATAGAATTTTTTACTTTTTCTAAAGAATTTTTATATTCCATTTTTAAAATTACTATATATTTGCTTTATTTTGCTCAGGTTATTTGGTAATAAAATTTTTTCCAAATTAGCAAAAAAAATTATCTCTATCTCATCAATAATTTGTTGGGATAAATTTATATTCAAAAAATTTATTTTATCAATATTGTTAATAAATTTTAACGAACCACTGCATAATCCCAAAACTTTACTGTTTTTGCACTTATTGCACATAAAAGTTAAATTTTCAAGCGAATAATTAATGATTCTGTCGGAACAGCCGCAAACACCGCATTTAATATTCAGCCCATACCCTGTTAATTTTAGCAATTTTAACAGAAAAACCATTAGAGATGATAAAATTTTCGGTTTATCAGTGGTTCTTAAATTTTTTAAAAATTTTATTGCCAAATTGTATAACTTTTCTGAATCTTCGTGTGAATAAACAATATTTAAAATAAGTTCATTAAAAAAATGATTTAAAAATAAAAGAGAGGTATTGTTCAAATTATAAAGTTGCTCGATTAATTCAATTTTTTCAATAAAATAGTATTGCCTGTTCTGGCTTGTCTGAAGATAAAATTTTAACAAATATCCATAATCTAAAAGATTTAAATTCCTTTTTACGCTTTTTTTGGCAGATTTTCCTAAAGCTGAAATCTTTCCTAAATTTTCAGAAAAAATAACTACTATTTTATCAGCTTCTTTAAAATGATTCTTTCTAAGAATAAATCCCGAAGTGGTTACTATAGGCATTATAAAAATTGGCGTCCCTAAGGGGATTTGAACCCCTGTCGCCGGCGTGAAAGGCCGGTGTCCT
>CAZBLP010000008.1:0-48281 GCA_964492825.1 uncultured bacterium | reverse complement strand
AAGCAATGGTTGGAGGATACAGTTACAGCAAAAATCAGTTTAACAGGGCATATCAGGCAAAGAGGCTAACAGGTTCTGGATTTAAACCGATTATATATGCAGCTGCTTTTGCAAAAGGTTTAACACCTGCCACAGTAATACTTGATACACCTGAAGTTTTTTATATTCCAGAGCAAAACAAATATTGGAAGCCTGAAAATTACGAAAAAAGATTCTACGGCCCCACCACATTAAGAGATGCCCTTGTTCATTCAAGAAATGTGGTAACCGTTAAATTATTAAAAAAAATAGGAATTGATTATGCAATAAATTTTGCAAGAAAATTAAAAATCACTTCCCAGCTTAATCATGATCTTTCCATGGCTCTTGGCTCGTCATCATTGACCCTTCTGGAACTTGTAAGAGCTTATTCCATTTTTGCAAATAAAGGCAATAATGTTAAACTTGTTTTTATAAAAAAAATTATTGACAGAAATGGTAAAACCATTGAGAATAACTTTAATTTTGATACCTTAGACCTTAAATTAGGCCTTGTAAAAGGATACTCAATTATATCACCTCAGGTTGCATATCTGGTTACTTCTGTTCTTGAAGATGTTGTAAAAAGAGGCACAGGAAGAAGAGTCCGTTCTTTAAACAGACCTTGCGCAGGTAAAACAGGAACTACTAATGACTATAAAGATGCATGGTTTTTCGGATACACACCTGATATGGTTACAGGAGTATATGTTGGATATGACAGGGTCAGAACATTGGGGCCGAAAGAAACCGGCTCAAGAGCTGCATCGCCTATTTGGCTTGAATATATGAAAAAAGCTCTCTCTGACATACCGCCAAAGATGTTTCCAATACCCACTGGAATAATCTTTAAAAAAATTGATATTAGAAACGGGCTTATTGCAACCTCCAAAACCCCTTCAAAGTATGTACGAATGGAGTGTTTCATAAAAGGGACAGAACCTAAAGAGTTTTCCAGACTAACAACAGGCAGGTTTATAAAAAATGAAATTAACTGAAAGTTCTTCAATTTTAAAACTTGATTTTTCTATTATAATTATTGTATTAGATTTATCAGGAGATAATAGTAAATGATAGTACAATGTGAAAAGTGTAAAACAAAATTCAGGGTTTCAGACGATTTAATACCTGAAAAAGGTAGAAACGTAAAATGTTCCAAATGCGACAATATATTTACTGTTTTTAACCATACAGAATCTCCAGAAAGTGGAGAAACCTCTTCTCAATTAGAAGAAAATGAGAAGGTTTTGAATTCTGTTGATGAAGGAAATGCCAATTTAAACATTCATGAAGAAGAAATAGAAAAAATAGCAAAAAAATATTACTCCAGAGCTTCTAAAACAGAACAGACAAAGTTGGAAACAAGCTCAAACTTCTTATCTTTCTTTGTATTGGTAATGTTAATTATTGCAATTTTTATTGCAAGTGTATATTTTTTTGATAAAACTGAAAACAAAATACCGCCTTTTAAATTTTCCAACTTAAAAGCTCAATATTATAAAAACAACAAATATAAAAACATACTTGCTGTTAAAGGTTTTATTGTAAATTACAGGGATAGCCAATATTCACATATAAAACTAAAAGCTGTCATCTTTGACAAAAACAGGAAAAAACTTGCAGAATCAATCAGTTATGCCGGTAATCTTTTTAACAAGGATAAAATATTAAATATAACCCCTGAATATTTAAAAAAATTTACTTTAAATAATATTCTCTTAAAAAACAGACAAAGATTACCTTTTATGATTTTCTTTTTTAATTTGCCAAAATCAGCATGTTGTTTTCAGGTAATAATAGAGGATTATGAGAAAATTACAAAATAAAATAGTTATTATAATTTTTTTGTTTATAATCAGTTCATGTGGCTCAACTGCAAAAAATTTGGTTAACGCCAATAAAGTTGTTAACCCAGGCTCTGCAACTGATATTCAGAAGCAGGTTTCACCACGCCTAATTTACTACTATTCTGTTGCAATGTTGAATATTTACAATAAAAATTATCATAATGCAGAGCATTTTTTATTAAAAGCTTTAGAATTAGATGAAAATTCTTATTTTCTAAATTATAAAATCGCTAATTTTTATCTCCACTTCGGAAAAGTGGAAAAAGCCATTCATTATTGTGAAAAAGCTCTTATAATAAAACCTGATTATGAAAAAGCTCATGAGTTTCTTGCCTCCATTTATGCAGCAACTAATAATATAACTGGTGCAATTAATGAATATAAAACTTTGTTAAAATATAAACCTGATAATGCTGTTTTTATGTTGAATTACGGATTATTTTTGTTAAAAGCCGAGAAATTTCAAGAAGCAAAAATTATTTTTAAAAAAATAATTAAAAACAAGGACTTAAAATACAAGATAATGGGATATTACTATTTAGGTAAAGTATATGCTAAAATTAAACTTTATAATGAGGCAATAAACTATTTTAAAAAAACCATTAATTTAAAACCTGATTTTTCAAGAGCATATTATGATATTGCACTTGTGTATGAACTGCAGGGAAATACCAAGAAAGCTTATAACTACTATCTTAAGATTTTGAAAATTGACCCTGATAATATATTGGCAAGAGAGAAAGTAGTAAGATTTCTCGTAAAAGAAAACAATTTAAAAGAAGCTTTAAACCACCTTAAAAGATTAAAAGAATTGGAAGGCGACAATATTGACATTAATATTAAGCTTGCTCTTATTTATATGGAAATAAAAGAATATAAAGAAGCTATAAAAATTCTGCAAAAATTTAAAGACTTCCCCAAAGCCCAATATTATCTTATAAGTTGCTATCTTAAAATCAACAAACCTAAAAATGCTTTAAAAATATTCAGAAATATAAACCAAGAATCAAGTTATTTTTTGGAAAGCGGAATTTTAATTGTAAACTTTTTCATTGAAAATCATGAATTCAGCAAGGCTCTGAATAATTACCTGGAACTTTTACACAATTTAAAAACAAAAAATTTAAGAATTTATAGATTCGGCTTGTATCTGTTTGATAAAGCCAAAGATTATAAACGTGGTATTGAATTTATTAACGAAGCAATTAAAGATTTTCCTAATACCAGTGAATTCTATTTTTATCAGGGTTTTTTCTACGATAAATTGGAACAGCCTTTAAAAAAAGTTATAAAATCTATGAAAAAAGCTATTGAGGTTAATCCTAAAAATGCAGATGCCCTAAATTATCTTGGATATACCTATGCTATTAAAAACATTCATTTACAAGAAGCTGAAAAGCTTATAAAACAAGCTCTATTAATACATCCTGACTCACCGTCAATTATTGACAGTCTTGGATGGGTATATTTCAAACAGGGTAAAATAGAACTTGCTTTGAAAAACTTGAAAAAAGCGTATGAATTGAACAATGGAAAAGAACCTGAAATTATTTACCACTGTGGAATGGTTTATTTAAAAATGGGGAATAAAAAATTAGCTAAAAAATTTTTACTGGAATCTTTGAAAATTGTTAAAGATAAAAAACTTAAAAATAAAATTAAAAAAGCATTGGAGGAAATAAATGACTAAAAAATCTATATTTATTTACATGTTTTTTGTATGCATTTTAATAACAGGACTTTTATCCTGTAGCAGCAAAAAAGAAGAAACCACTGAATCCAATCAAAAGCCTGCAAAAAAAATAGTATTAAAATCTTTTGATATGAATGAACTTAAAAACTTATTAAAAAATAACACCAAATCGGTTATACTCCTTAATTTCTGGGCAACATGGTGTGGCGAATGCAGAAAAGAAATGCCCAATCTGGTGGAGTTCTATGACAAATATAAAGATAAAGTTACATTAATCGGTTTGGCTCTTGATGATTCAAAAGATGAAGTTAAAAATTTCATGGAATTATCCCATGTTAATTTTCCCGTATATTTAGCTGATAAAAAATTATCCCAACATCTTATGATTAACGGAATTCCTGTTACCTTTATTTTTAAAAACGGAAAATATGTAAAATATCATTTGGGCTCATATTCATATACTCAGTTAACAGATGATGTTAACTCGCTTTTAAATTAAACATTATGTTTCATCAATACTTATTGGAAATTTCCTTATTATTAGTGCCTGTTTTAATGGCTGTTACTTTTCATGAAGTTGCACATGGCTATGTGGCTTATCTCTGTGGGGATATGACTGCCAAATATGCAGGAAGGCTTACTCTTAATCCCATAAAACACCTTGATCTTGTCGGTAGCATTGTATTTATTGCAACACGTATGATTGGATGGGCAAAACCTGTCCCAATAAATCCTTCTAATTTTAGAAATCCAAACAGAGACATTATGCTTGTTGCGTTGGCTGGACCTGCTACAAATATAATATTAGCTGTTTTATCTGCTGTTTTGCTTAAAATTATTACATACATTCCTGTTCAATCACCTTTTGTTTTTAATAAAATTCTTATTCCTCTCGTTCTGATTATTAAAATCAGCATTCAAATCAATATAGCCTTTGCTTTTTTTAACCTAATTCCAATACCTCCACTTGACGGAAGTAAAATTTTAATGGGCATTCTGCCTTACAAACTAAGTTATCAATTCTCAAAGTTGGAGCCTTACGGTTTTATTATTATACTAATTTTGGTTTTTACAAATGCCTTTCAATATACTTTATGGCCAATAGTAAATTTTTTTCTCAGAATCTTAATGTAAATCGGAGTTAAAATGAAAACTATAATGATTCAAGGAACAGGCTCAAGTGTAGGGAAAAGTGTGGTTGTTGCAGGGCTGTGCAGAATTTTTTCTGATATGGGTTACAAAGTTACACCGTTTAAAGCACAAAATATGGCACTTAATTCATATATTACTGCAGATGGAAGAGAAATGGGAAGAGCTCAAGTGGTACAGGCAGAAGCTGCACGAGTAATTCCTGATGCTGATATGAATCCCATACTTATAAAACCAAATTCCGACACAGGAGCTCAAATTATTATTCATGGAAAAGTCTATGGAAACATGAGTGCTGTTCAGTATCATAAGTTTAAAAAACAAGCGAAAAAATTTGTTAAGGAAAGTTTTAACAGATTATCAGAAAAATTCGATATAATGGTTATTGAAGGAGCTGGTAGCCCTGCTGAAATAAATCTAATAGAAAATGATATTGTAAATATGGGTATGGCAAAAATTGCTGATTCACCTGTTATTTTAACTGGTGACATTGATAAGGGAGGTGTTTTCGCATCATTAGTCGGAACTGTCACTCTGCTCCCTGAACAAGATAAAAACAGAATAAAGGCTTTTCTTATTAATAAATTCAGGGGAGATGTAAATTTGCTTGAGCCTGCTCTTACTGAAATTACAAGAATGACCAAAATTCCTTTTTTAGGAGTAATTCCTTATTTCAAAGATATCTACATACAGGAAGAAGACGGTGTTGCTGTTGAAAATTATACAAAAAAGGATTTATCTTTTAATGATATAAAAATTGCTGTATTGCATTTGCCACACATTTCAAATTTTACAGATTTCGACGCACTTGAAAAAGAGCCTGATGTAATGCTGAAATATATTAAATTAAATGATAATATTGATGATTTTGATATTCTTATAATTCCGGGGAGTAAAAATACAATTGACGACCTTATAAAAATAAAAGAAAGCAATTTCCATTTAAACATAAAAAAATTTATAAGTAACAGTGGTTTTTTGGTGGGTATATGTGGAGGGTTTCAAATTTTAGGTAAAAAAATTTTCGACCCAATGCATGTTGAAAGCAGCAGTACTGAAATTGACGGGCTTGGAATCCTTGATTTCAGCACAAAAATGGAAAAAGATAAAACAACGAGACAGGTTAAAGGTAAAATTAATCCATTATGCAAAAGTCTTTTTGTTAATGAGATAATAGAAGGATATGAAATACATATGGGTTTAAACGAATATTTTTCCAACAATTTTTTATTTGAAAATTTGGAAACAAAAGAAAAAGACGGCCTATTTTCAAGGGATAACAGAGTCTGGGGCACTTATATTCACGGAATATTTGATAATGATCTTTTTAGAAGAAGGTTTCTAAATTATGTTAGAACTGAAAAAGGCCTTAAACCTCTGGAACAAAATATTGGTTTTAAATATAAGCAGTATAAGGAAGATGGTTTTAATAAACTTGCTAAAATTTTAAAAGAGAATATTGACTTGACTGCTCTACTGCAAATAATGAAATTATAATTCTAATTACAATTAAAGCAAAAAAATCTCTGATTAATTAATTTTCTTTACAACTTTTGGAGATGTAACTTCATTATGCTCCACATTGGTCTTTAGCATTGAACATTCACCTTCAAATATGGCTCCAGCTTGCATAAAAATGGAATTTGTAATAACCTTGCCAATAATTTTACCTGAAGAGAAAACCTCCAATTTTTCCACTTTTATATCACCTTCTATTTTACCTTTTAATAAAAGATGCTTTACTTCAACAGTTCCTTGAATTTCACCGTCTTCACCTACAATCAACATACCATCTTCGGAAAAAACTTCTCCCACTAATTTACAATCTAAATTAACTGTCCCTTTGAATACAAATTTACCTTCAAACATTACATCTGAAGATAAAAAAGCTTTAATTCCGCCTTTTTCTTCACCTTTTTTAAACATATCAATCTCCTAATAATTTATTAAATTACCATTTAATATTCTGAAAATCTTAAATCTTTTATGACTTATTCCTCTATTATCAAAAGTTGTTTTACCTGTCAAAAGAAAAAAACCATCAACACTTTTAACACATTCATTGAAATTAATATTTTCATCCTGACATTTTTGAACAATCTTAATGGTATCATAGGCTAAGGTATTTAAATATTCCGGATTGGTATTAAAATATTTATTAAGATAATTTTTAAATTTTAAAAATGATTCATTTCTCGAATTATAATCTATTAAATCTAAAAAAGTTACATCTTTTAAAAATTTCTTTTCTAATTTAAATATTTTTTTACTGTTCCAGAGATTGGTACCGAAAATTCTCACATGACTCATATCATAAAAATATAACTGAGGTATAATAAGTAAAGCTTCCTCAATTCCGTCTGCAATAAAAATTGCATTAATATCACGTTGCTGAATATATTCGTTTGATTTAGGCTCTTTTTTTTTCAAATTGCCCAATGTAATAATCTGACTTTTAAAATCAACAGCATCAGAAGAATATGGCAAGATTATATCAGGTACTCCGTAAAAATTAATAAAATCTGATTTTAAAGTTTGGCCAAAATTAGATTCAGGATACAACATACCTAACTTTAAATTTTCATTTTTTATATATTCAGCTAATTGCTCCATTTCATCTTTAAGATTTAATGAATGGTTGTAATAATAGGGATAATCATACAATTTATTACTAATTGAAACAGATATTATAGGAATTTTCAATTTTTTTGCAATGTAGACTGCGTTATCCTGATTTTCACTGTTTATGGGGCCTATTAGAATATTGATTTTTTTATTGGAAAAAAAATCAAGCACAGAAGACATATTATTTATTTTATTTTCATCAAATAAAAATATTTCTGTTTTACTGTTTTCTGAGAAAAAATTTATGCCTGTGAGAATGCCTTGAAGAAATTTCTCTCCAATGCTCTTCAATTCTCCTGAAAGAGGAATTATTAACCCCACATTTAATTGGTTGTTAATAACAAAATCTTGCGTTGTTAAATTAGCTTCTCCTTTTTTATACCTATCCTTAATATAGTTTTTAATTTCTTTTTCCAAATTTAAAAACCGAGCTTCTTTTAAAACATCTTTAATTAATTTTACATCATAATGAAAATTTAATTTTGAAAGCTTTACAATCAGGTAAATGTAATTTCTTTTAAACTTTTTAAAATTTATTTCAAAATAATTTGAATCATTTATTCTATCAATAAGAGCATAAACCTGCTGTAATATCTCTCTTTTCTCATTAGGAGCAGCATATTCATACATGTAAGAATAGTTTCTGACCTCACATGGTATATCTGCCATTGATTTGCAAATATTCATTAATACCTTATACTTTTTATATTGGATATTCCCTGCACTGAAAAGCGGGGTTGAAATGGTTAAAATAACAAAAAAACAAAAAATTTTAATAAAAGCTCTTTTCATATTCCTGCTTAATAAACTTCATTTGATGTTACTATAACATTTGCCAAATAATCTTTCAGTTTTTTATAAACTTTTTTTGATTTAATCAGAACAGATACTTCGTTGTTGTATTTAAGTGCACTTTGAGTAATATTATGAGAACCTATAAAAACTATATTCTTGTCTATTAAAATTATTTTCTGATGTGACCTTTTAAATGGATCATCAAAATAAATTTTCAGATTTTTATATTTTTTAAGTAGAGTTTTCTGGAATATCAATGGTATGACTTTGTTACAACTGCTTTCAGATTTAATATCTTTTTCTAAAATAATTGTAACTTTAACCCCTTTTTCAACCAGATGGATAATTTCATCCAAAATCTTACATGGCAGTGAGCCGTATTTTTCCGGATGACAACACCACATAAAAGAACTTATTATAACCTCTTTTTTAGCATTCTTTAGATATTTCAAAACTTTATAAGTATAATCTTTATTAAGAAGCACTTCTATATTTTTGGAAAATATGGAAGTTGAAACAAAGATTAATATAATAATTAAACTTAATTTCTTTTTCATTTAACTTATTTATTAAGGTTTGGTAAGATATTTATCAACACATTCTTTGCTGCAAAATATTTTTCCATCCATTAAAATCGACTGTGATTCAGGAAAATAAACATTGCAAGATTCGCATAGCACCATTTTTTCACCGGAAATCTTTTTACTTTTCTTTTGCTCTTTTTTAGTATGATTGTTTGAAATAAAAAAATTTTTTATGAATTTATAAGTTAAATAGAAAATAAGAAAAAAAATTAAAATTTTAAACATTTAAATCAACTTTCACTTTAAATAATTTTTTTGCAGGCAGGTTAATAATCTCTTTGACTCCTGTTTTTTCCCTAATTTCATCTAATTTTTCATTAATAAATTCTTTATTCTTGCCTATAAACGTAAACCAAATGTTGTAATATCCCCTTCTCAAATAATTGTGGGTAACTCCCGGATATTTATTAACTATTTCAACAAAAAGATCTATTTTATCTTCAGGCACATTTGCTGCGCAAAGAGTGCTTGCATAATTTAACTTGTCAGATGCAAATGTTGCTCCTAATCTCCTTATAATCCCCTTATCTATAAGATTTTTTGTGATTTCATAAGCTTCATCTTCTGAAATATCCAATTTTTCGGCTATATACCTGTAGGGATGTAACTCTATAGGAAAATCAGACTGAATAATTTTAAGTAGCTCTTTTTCTAAATTTGACAGCATACTGCCTCCAGTTTCTATTTTGATTATTTATCCTTAAATTTCAGATAAAACTCTTCCAACAATAAAAATAATTTGTAATCTGTATCTCCGTCTAATTCCAATTCTTTAATTTTATTAAAAAATTCTTCCAAATCCACCTCGTCACAATCTAAAAAACTTTCTATTTTTTCCTTTACGGATTTGTTGTCTATATGGGAAATCAAAGTAGTTAATTCTTTTCTGGAAATTGTTTTCATAAAAATCTTCCTGTTTTTAAAACTCAAAATTTAAATATCAAAATTATAAAAAATTTTAAAGGTAATTTAAAAGCTCTTCATAATTCCTTCTGCTATTGCTGTAAAACTTCATTGCTTCATTAAGTAAAGCTAAAAATTTATCCTTATTATCAAGTAAAAATCCTTCAATATCAACAAGATTTGATACATGATCATTTGCAATATAGGTATTGACATTAATATCTTTTATAATATTGTACTGCTCTCTAACTATTTCTGCATCATTGAGATATGTTAATTCTCCTGAAGAAAATTTTGCTTTGATTCCGCTGCCTGGTAAAGGTATAATTGTCCTGAATCTCACAAAATCAGGCTCTGCTCTGTTTATCACTTTAGCTGTTTCTCTTGCATGCTCCAATGTGTATTCTGCCCCTCCTATACCTAATAATACATAAAAACAGAACTCTATTCCTGCATTTCTAATAATAGGCGCTGTTTCAATAAAATGCCTTGGCTTAGGACCTTTATTAATAAGTTTCAAAACATTTTCACTGCCAGACTCAAGTCCAATATGAATTCTTGTCAAACCTGCTTTATGAAGTTTTTTTAAATTTTCCAAGCCTTTGGCTTTTAATGTTCTAATTCTTGCATAACTTGTAATTCTTTCCAAGTCAGGAAAAACTTCTCTGATTTTATTCAAAAGATATTCCAGATCACTTGTTTTCATTAACAAAGAGTCTGAATCTCCTATAAATACTGTCCTGATATTTTTACCAAAAATATCAGGAGCATTTTCTATATCACTTGCAATTTCATCAATATCTCTGATTTCAAATTTTATTTTTCTGTACATTTTGCAAAATTCACATTTATTCCAGGGGCATCCTCTGGTAAATCTTATAAGACAGCTGTATGCTTCACTTGGAGGTCTATATGGTGGAAAATCATATGTCATATAAAAACCCCTTATTCATTTTCATTTTCTTTTTCTTTTTTGTTTTTTCTTCGTTTTTCAACATATTTCACCACAATAATACTTATTTCATATAAAATAATCAAAGGACAAGCCATTAATATTTGTGTAAACACATCAGGAGGAGTTAATACTGCTGCAATAACAAATATTAACAGAAGAGTATACTTCCTGTTTTTAGTAAGCAATTTGGAATTAATAACTCTTATTTTCGCAAGAAAATACATAATAACAGGCATTTCAAAAACAACACCAAAAGCAAATAACAACTTTATTGAAAAACCAAGATATTGCTTTAATGTAGGTAATGCTTTTATATAATCATTTTGAAAACTTATAAAAAATTTAAACCCAAATGGGAAAACCACAAAATATCCAAAACTCACTCCTGTAACAAAAAATATTGATGAAACCAATACAAAGGGAATCATATATTTTTTTTCTTCAGGATATAAACCAGGTGAAATGAATTTCCATATTTGATAAAATATATATGGAGATGTTAAAAAAATACCTGCAAAAAAAGAAATCTTCAAATATGTAAAAAAAGCTTCAGGCAATGCAGTAAAAATTAATGTATTTTCTTTTGGAAGCACATCTAATAAGGGTAAAGTCAGAAAGTAAAACAATTGTTTTGAAAAAAAATATGAAACTACAAAGCCTATTCCCACAGCTATTAATACTTTTACTAACCTCGTTCTCAGCTCTTCAAGGTGTTCTGTAAATGACATTTTGTAATGTTCAGGACTTTGCTTATTCTCTTCCTGATTCTGGCTCTGAATCTGCTTTGGATTCTGCTTCTCTTTTTCCATCTATATTTTCCTTTTTATTGCTTTCTTCCTTATTATTGGCACCTATTTTTCTGACTTCATCATAACTTTTATTGTCATCATCAAAATTCAAATCCATTTCCTCTTTTACTTCCTCAAAAGCTTTTCTAAATTCCCTATACCCTTTTCCCAGTGCTTTGGCAATATCTGGCAATTTTTTAGGACCAATAATTATAAGAGCTAAAATTAAAATAATTAACACTTCATTAAAACCTATGCCAAACATATTAATCTCCAATCTATTTTGTAATAAAATCCACCTTTTCTTTATTTTTCTTTTTTGATACTAACTTAATAAGCACTTGATTGGGCACACAGGCTATATATTCTCCATTTCTGGAAATCCAGCCTGTTTTTACACAAATTTTATTAGCACAACTCGATTTCACAACTCTAACTCTTCCTTTTTTGATTTCTATTGTCAATAATCCGATTTTGCCTTTAATTCTCATAATATTATTTTTATTTAAAGGCAAAAATAATTTTTTATATGGTGTTGATATTTCAACAGTATTAAATGATATATCTTTAAATATGTTAAAACTAAATATAATAGCTAAAATAAAGAAGAAAATTACAGCATAATCACCGATTTTTAATCTCATTATTTTTTCAATTTGTCAAAAAATATTTCAAGCCTATCCATGGCAATATTAATTTTTTCAACTGAATTTGCATATGAGAATCTTATAAAACCTTCTCCATTGGAACCAAAATCTATTCCAGGAGTAACACCTACATTAGCGTTATGTAAAATCTGTTTGGCAAATTTCAATGAATCTTTTGTATAATTTCTTACATTAAGAAAAATATAAAAAGCTCCATTTGGATGTGATTTTATTTCAAATCCCATATTTCTTAATCTTTCCATTATCAACAATCTTCTCTTATTGTAAATACCTTTCATTTTTTCAACTTGTTGGCTGCATTCTTTTAATGCAGCAATACCTGCTTTCTGAACAAAAGAATTTGCTGAAATAAAAAAATTCTGCTGAATTTTTTGCAATGGTCTAATCAACCATTCAGGACAAATCAAATATCCGAGTCTCCACCCTGTCATTGCGTATAATTTGGAGAAACCATTTAGCACAATGGCATTATCTGTAAATTCAAGAATTGAATGTTCGTCTCCTTCATAGGTAAGTCCATGATATATTTCATCAGAAACTATCAACCTGTCAATTGAAGCTATTTCCTGCAAATTTTCCTTGCTTAATACAGTACCTGTGGGGTTTGCAGGAGAGTTAATTAAAATAGCCTTACTCTTCTTTGTAATAGACTCTCTCAATTTGGCAATTGGAAACTGAAAATTTTCTTCTTCGAAAATATCAATAAATTTTAAATTGCCACCTAAAAATTCTATTATATTTTTATAACATGGATAAGACGGATTAGATAAAATCACTTCATCACCAGGATTTAATATACCTGCAAAAGCAAGAAACAAACATGGTGATGTGCCATTTGTAACGAGAATATTATCTGGATTTACTTTTACATTATATCTATGTTTATAAAACAATGCAATTGCATTTCTCAGTTCATCTATACCCAAACTGTGAGTATAATGGGTATTTCCCATGTCTAAGGCATTTTTCGCATTAATTTTCACTGGTTCAGGAGTATCAAAATCAGGTTCTCCAATTTCAAGATGTACAATGTCAATACCCTGTTTTTCCAATATATTCGCTTCTTCTAATATTTCCATTGCGTAAAATGGCGAAATATTCGCTGCTTTTGTAGCTATCATTAACTACCTCTGTTAATGGATTTTATTGAATTTATAGATTTTTATATTACAATAATCAGATTTTTACAATATATTTAATATTTATTTTAAAAAATTCTTGTAATTTTTTTTGGTTTTTTGTATACAAAATAAAATAGAATTTATAAAAGGAGAAATGCCTTGACAAATATATTAGAAAACCATCTGCCATTAAGAGACAAAATTTACCATATTATTAGGAAAGCCATTTTGGAAAGGGAGTTGGAACCAGGCAGAAGGCTTACTGAAATGGAAATTTCCAAAAAATACGGCATTAGCAGGACACCTATTAGAGAGGCTTTCAGAAAATTGGAAAGTGAAGGCTTTCTCACTATTCTTCCGAGAAAAGGTGCAATTATTACAGATCTTAACGAACAGACTGTTTTGGAGTTTTATCAAATAAAAGGTGCGCTTGAGGCTCTTGCTGGCAGGCTTGCTGTGGAAAATTTCAAACATTCTGACATAAAAGAATTGGAAGAACTTAATAATAAACTTAAAAATATTGCTAAAGAAGAAAATACCACTTTGGAAAATTTTAATAAAATACACAATCAATTTCACAGAAAATTTATACTTCTCAGTAATAATAAATTGCTCATAGAAATTTTAGATAATCTTACAAAAAGATATTTAAGATTCAGATTAATGGTGGAGCATACTAACTTCATAGATGAAGTTGTCAAACAACACGAGGAAATAATTGATGCTTTTAAAAATAAAAATATCAGATTAATTTCAGACTCCATTAAGAAAAATGCAGAATTAGGTGCACAATTAATTAAAAAATATTATATTAATAAGGAGCAATAAATGAAGAATTCATTTTCATCACCTATTGACCATAAAGTTCTGCCTGATAAAATTGTCAATTATATTAGGGATAAAATCATAAACGGCGAATTAAAACCAGGAGATAAAGTTTCAGAAGCCACACTTTCAGAGGAGCTAAAAATAAGCAGAACACCTATAAGAGAAGCCATACGATTGCTTGAATGCGAAGGATTTATTGAATTAATACCGAGAAAAGGCTCTGTTGTAAAATCTTATTCCAAAAAGGACATTATTAATACATTTGAATTAAAAGGTGTAATAGAAGCTTTTGGAGTATTCAAAGCAGCTCAGAAATTATCTGAAAAAGAAATTGAAAAACTTTCAAATTATATTGAAAATGAGAAAAAATATCTTGAAAAACTTGACATAGCAAAATTTTTCAAAGAATTTGACAAATTTAATAATACTTTATCAAAAAATTGTACTAATCAATACCTGCTTGACATTAATCTTAAAATGAACAACCATATTGTAAGATACAGATATTTCTGTTTTAAATTTCCTGAAATTCTGAATAACATTATATATTTCCAAGAAGAGATCATTGTTTTACTAAAAAAACAAGATTTCAATAAATTAAGAGAAGTTTATGAAAAGTATATTTTGGATATAGGCCAAAAGATGTGTGAAAAGATGACATGGTAGAATTACTTGCACCAGCAGGAAATTTTGAAAAATTAAAATTTGCTTTTGAATATGGTGCTGATGCAGCATATCTTGGATTTAAGAAATTCAGCTTAAGAAATTTATCAGGTAATTTTACTCTTGAAGAATTAAAACAGGCAAGAGATTTAGCAGATAAATTAAACAAAAAAATATATTTAACATTAAATATCTATCCTTATGAAGAAGATATTGATGAAATTCTCAGATTTTTGGATAATAAAGGGGAATTTAAACCCCACGGTTTTATTGTATCTGATCCCGGAATAATTACACTTGTAAAAAATTTTATGCCTGATGTTCCTATTCATTTAAGTACTCAAGCAAATACAACCAATTCTTTGACAGTTAATTTTTGGCATAATATAGGTATAAAAAGGCTGAATCTTGCACGAGAGCTTTCATTAAGAGATATTAAAAATATAAGGAAAAAAAATAACTCTGTTGAACTTGAAATTTTCATTCACGGTGCAATGTGCATGTCTCTTTCAGGAAGGTGTTTATTTAGCAATTTTCTTACAACCAGACCCTCTAATAAAGGTGAATGCACTCATCCATGCAGATGGAAATATTTTATTACAGAAGAAACAAGAGAGGGAGAATATTTTGAAGTTTTTGAAGATAACAGAGGCACTTATCTTTTTAATTCAAAAGATCTTTGCGGAATATATTATTTGCCGGAATTAATTGAAGCAGGTATAAATTCCCTTAAAATAGAAGGGAGAATGAAAAGTATCTATTATCTTGCAAATGTTTTAAGAGTATATAGAGAAGCTATTAATTCTTTTTATGACAATCCTGAAAAATTTAAAATAAAAAACAAATGGATAGATGAGTTAAATTCAGTTAGCAACAGAGGATATACAAAAGGTTTTTTTGAAAAGCGAAACAATTTAAATATGGAAAATTTTGAATCTTCAGGTTATATTAGGAACTATCAATTTATGGGCATAATAAAAGAAAAAAAAGAAGATAAATTAATTATAGAGTCTCGAAATAAAATTTTCAAAAATGAAAATTTAGAAATAATAACAAAAAATTTTGAAAATTTTAATATAACTTTGGATGAAATATTTGATGTTACCGGAGAACCTCTTGATTTTGTTCAGCCAATGAATATATTTTATATAAAAACAGACACCAATAAAATACCTGTTTACTCAATTTTAAGGAAGAAAATCGCATGAAAGAATTTTTCGGATTACAAGTGGATATGAAAAAATTAATTTTAGTTGCATGTATTTTACTTGCTTCCCTTGTTGTAAGATACATTTTTTCTTTTGTTATATTGCCTATGCTTAGAAAATTAACAAATAAAACCAAAACAAATGTTGATAACGATATTTTAAATATATTTGAACCACCTGTTAATGCAATGATTCTTTTTTTAGGCATTTTTGCCATATCTGAAATTTTAATTACAAATGTTAAAATTGAGACTTTTTTAATAAAAATTTTGAAAAGTTTTATAATATTTGAATTTTGTTGGATTTTATACAGAAGTGAAATAATTTTTGATAAAGCTTTAAAAACTATTTTTTTGAAAAAAAAATTAGACACTGCTTTAAATTTTCTACCTGTTTTTAATAAATTCATAAAGGTTACTGTATTTATACTCGGCTTTCTTTTAATCATACAGGAATGGGGTATTAATATTGGCGCTCTTATCACTGGTCTCGGTATTGGTGGTGTTGCTGTAGCACTTGCAGCAAAAGATACTGTAGCAAATTTTTTTGGTAGTCTGATGATTTTACTTGATACCCCGTTTAAAATAGGAGATTGGATACAAACGTCAAACATTGAAGGTGTTGTTGAGGATATTGGTTTTAGAAGCACAAAAATAAGAACTTTCGCACAGGCTCTGATTTCTGTCCCTAATTCACAATTAGCAAATGATTCAATAACTAATTGGTCTAAAATGGGAAAAAGAAGAATAACATATCAATTAGGGTTAAAGTATGACAGCCCTGCAGATAAACTAAAAGAATGTATTGATAAAATAAGATTAATGCTTGAAAACCATCCAGACATACATAAAGATACTATTTTTGTATATTTTAACGAATTTGCAGAAAGCTCCTTAAATATATTTTTATACTTTTTTACAATTACAACAAATTGGAAAAAGTACTTGGAAGTTAGAGAAGATGTTAATTTTAAAATAAAAAAAATTGTGGAAAACAGCGGACTTGAGTTTGCATTTCCTTCAACTTCTTTATATATAGAGAATCAACCGCTTAAACTTAAAAAGGAGGGATAAAATGGAAGATTTTTTAAGAAAATCATTTCTCGCAGGCATAGGTCTGTTAGCTTTAACAGAAGAGAAATTCAGAAAAAACATTGAATCTTTTATTGAAAAAGGTGAAATTACGGAAAAAGAAGGTAAGGACTTATTAGGAAAATTCAAAGAAAGGTATCAAGATTTTCTTAAAGATTTGGAGAAAAAAATTGATATTCAAATTAATAAATGTATAGAAAGAGCAGGTCTTGCAAAAAAAAGCGATTTGGAAAAGATTACAAAAAGGCTTGAAGAAATAGAATCTAAGATAAATAAATGAATATTTTTCAACTTGCAAAAACATATAAAAAGCTTAAAAGATTAAACCAAATTATTCCGATACTTGTTAAATACGGCTTTGGCGGTATTTTAAGTGAATTAAAATTAGATTACTACTTTTATTTAAGTAAAAATGTTTTAAAATTCAAAAAAAATAAAGATTTTGAGCAATTAAGCAATGAAAGAAGATTCAGGCTTGCTCTTCAAGAATTAGGCCCTACTTTTATAAAACTTGGACAGGTTTTAAGTATAAGAGAAGATATTCTGCCTGAAAATTGGATAAAAGAGCTTGAAAAATTACAGGATAAAGTTGCACCTTTTCCTTTTGAAAATATAAAAAAATATATTTCAGATGATTTTCAACATATTGACCCAATCCCAATAGCATCAGCTTCAATTGCCCAAGTTCATAAAGCAACATTAAAAAACAACGAAGATGTTGTTATTAAAATTAAAAGACCTAATATTGATGAAACAGTTTCAACTGATATTATGCTTTTAAAACAATTTGCAACTCTTTTAGAAACCTACATTCCTGAAATGAAATTTTTAAGACCTTATGATCTTGTGGAAGAATTTGAAGAAATTATTACAAAAGAATTGGACTTTTTCCATGAACTTCAAAATATTAAAAATTTCAGAAAAATTTATGAAAACGATGATTTTATCTTTATTCCGAAAGTTTACGAAGACCTGTGCAACGAACACTATATGGTTATTGAATATATTGAAGGTATTAAAATAAACAATCTCTCTGCATTAAAAAGAGCAAATTACAACTTAAAATACATTGCCAATCAATGGAGTAAGAAAGTTATAGAGCAAGTGCTTATCTACGGCTTTTTCCATGCAGATCCGCATCCAGGCAATATATTTGTACTAAAAGACGGCAGAGTTGCATATATTGACTTTGGTATGATGGGACGTTTTACAGAAGAAATGAAGGTTAATATTGGTGGATTGATTCTTGCAATTGCAAATAAAGATGTTGACAAAATAGTTAAAATATTAAGTAACATGAGTGATGATTTCCATGTTGAAAATTTAACCAAGTTTAAAAAAAATCTGCTTGATTTTCTTGATACCTACTACAATGTTTCTTTGAAAAATTTTTATATAGGGAAAATTTTAAAAGAATTGTTAAGACTTTTAAGAAAATATCAGATAAAAATAATAGTAGACTATGTATTGCTGGATAAAACCATGATAACTATGGAAGCTATTTTAAAAAATATGGATCCTGAATTTAATATTTTTGACAATGCAAAAAAATTAGTTAAAGATGTTTTAAATAAAGAGAATAACATTAAAACATTAAAGAAAAAAGCTCTGAAAAAACTTCAGGAAATTAAGGAAGTTACCGAAGACATACCGTTCTCACTTTCTGATGTTTTAAAACTTTTAAAGAAAAACAGGTTGGAAATAAAATTTCATCATAAAGGCCTTGATGATTTTATTAGAGAAATGGACAGGGCAACAAACAGGCTGGTATTAAGTTTTATTATATCTTCCACTATTATTGCATCTTCAATATTTATTAAATCAGATATTGGACCTTCTGTTAACGGTATTTCAATTATTGGCATTTCAGGTTTTATATTTGCATTTTTTCTTGGTTTATGGCTTATTTACGGAATTATAAAATCAGGAAAAATCTAAAATTCCACAATTATATCTTTATCAGCCTTTATATATTTAAACTTAAAATTCGCAAATCTGAATATTTTTAAAACCTCTTCTTTGCTTTTTCCCTTTATAACATAAACAAATTTTCTGTTTTCAATCTTTTCAAGTGTATAATTTATATTAAATTTATCAAGCAAATCTGTAACATTTTTTATATTATAATAAGTGTTCGGCGATTTTACAACCAGATAATATTCAAATGCCTGACTCTCCGTCTGATATTCTTTTTGCAGTTTTTCAACTACATTAGTTAATAAATTTTTAATTGATTCATTAACAGGACTGTCTATTTTATCAAACACACTTTCGTCGAATTTTTTTAAAATTTTTAATTGATAATGTTTTGAAAAGAGCTCCTGACTTTTACTGTCAAGACACTTTAAATCAATGGTAAGATTGTCAAATTCCATGGAAATACTGAATACTTTTTTCTCTTGAAATAAATTATATTTAACTAAAATAAGCAAATCTTTTATTTCAGCTAAACTATCATTTAAATTATTTTGATATGGTAAAAAAATCGTATTAGGAATATTTTTTATACTGTTTTTTATAAAATTGCTACATTTGGTATCAATTTCAAAATTACTGTTTTCTTTAGAACAGAAGACAGCAATATATATCAATTTGGACGAGCTTTTTTTATTAACTATTTTTTCTATTAAAGCTAAATTAACAATACTTTTAATCTTTTCATTCAAAATATTGCCTATCTGCTTTTCTTCAACAATTTCATAACCATTGATAAATTTCGTGGGAGATGAAATTATAGGACCAATAGATTCACTATCTGATATATTCAACACTTCTTTTAAAACTTTTTTTATAGCTTTTTTAAATGCATCATTTAATGCATTCTGCCTTGAAGAGCCAACATCGCCTTTTATAACGCTAATGCCTGTGGATTCTATTGTAATTGTCTGATCTGCTGACAGTAGAGTTGTAAAAAAAAATAAAAAAATTATATTAATTATGATTTTTTTGTACATAATTAAAAACTGTTGAACTGTATTTTTCTATGTATGGAAAAAATTTAGATTGTTGGATAAAAGAGGCATTTGAAAAGAACATCAATATATAACAAATCCCAAAAACCACTAAAGTAGATTTGACAAATCCCAAAAAAACACCTAAAATTTTATCTAAAGCATTAAATAACTTAAAATCAACTAATGGTTTAAAAAATTTATGTTTCAAGAATAATCCAAAAAACAGTAAAATAAAAAATGAAATAACAGTTAATATCATAGCATCTTTCCCTGTATTAAACATAGGAACACTTTTGAGAAGCATGGGAGATTGAATTGATAGGAATAAAGATCCTGCTATTACAATTAATGTTAAAAGAGTAGAGAAAAAACCATTAATAAACCCTTTAATTATAAAGATAATATAAATCAGTAAAATGGTAAAATCTAATCCGTTCATCATTTTTTTATAATTTGCACTATTTTTTTATCAAAATTTAAATTTAAAATTATATTCTGTTTGCTCTTTTTTAACTTTAACATCCCGTTTAAAATCAGATTATTCCAATTTTTTATATCTAAATCACCTTTTAAAAGGAGAAAACCTTTTTTTGATATCATAGATAATTTGTAAAACTTCAAAAAATCTCCAATTGGTTTTACAAAACCCTTAACAAGATCAAATTTAACATGCTCTGTTTCATTACTGAAGTCAATATTATTGCTGTTTATAAAAGAAAAATTTACAATATTGTTTGCTGAAATTTCATTGCTTATATTGTCCAAATCAACACCATATATTAAAAAATTCTCTATGAAAAAATAACCTTTTCCATTGGTAAATTTTTTATTCTTCCCTTCGGCAATAAATGAACAATTCAAATTGCCTGTGAAGTTAGTATTTATATTTAAAAGTTTTAAAAATTTGTCCAATTTTATATTTTTTATATCTGCAGCAATTTGAATGGGATTTGAATCTATTTCAGGAATATAAGAAAATAGAAAACTGCCGTCATCTATGTCAAAATTCAATTTATTAAAAGAAACTTTCGAATCTAAGTATGCTGTTGAGATATCAACATTTTGTATAATATTATTTGAAATCTGTAATTGTTTTAATTTTGCATTAATATTTGTAAAGTTAAGATTATCAAAAAAAATCGAACTGTTTGGGATTTCTAAATAATCTCCTATTAAGTTCAAATTTCCCTGTTGCATTTCAGAATTTTTTTCAAATAGAAAATCAAATTTTATATTATCAAAATCAATTTCTCCGAATTTCCCTGAAATCTTATCATTGCTCTGAAGAATTATTTTATAATTTTCAGGAGAAATAAATTGTCCTGAAAAACCTATCTCATTTTGGTTAGGTAAGATTATTTTTGAATTAAAAATATTTGCAGAAATCTCATCTTTTTTTAAAAAACCTATAAAAGTATTATTATCAAAAACTATTTTAAATTTTGTCTGTAATTTGGAATTTATATTCCCAAAATAATTAATCTGAGAAGAAACTTGAAAGTTTTTTGTAATATTAATTGGTATGTTAAGAAGTTTCATTAAATTTTTCAATGAAAAATCAGGAAAATCCATATTCAGGGAAACATTTTTAAAATTAGCTATTTCTCCTTTGATTTTACTGAAATAATCATTTATTTGTCCGAATATTTCAAATGAGATATTGCTTTTTTCAATTACAAATTTACCAAATGAATTATTCAATGAAAAACTGTCAGTTTTAATATTTAAAGCAATAATTTCAATTTTTTTAACAGGAATATTTAAATATTTTAAATCTGTTAAGATTGTTTTAACTTTTTTCTCATCAAAACTGAAATTGGAATTAAATATCTCTACTTTTTTGGTTAATAAATTGCACTCTATTTTATCTATATGAAAATATTTGTCCGAAACTCCCTGAAGATAAATTTTCCAAGGAAAAAGATTATCCTTTTTCAGGCTTTCTATTGTAAGATTGGAATGAAATAACAGGAAATAGTTTGATTTTAATTTTTTAACAATGTCTAATTTATAAAAAAACAGGTATCCTAAGATACCTGCTAAAATTATTAAAAATAGTAATAAATTTAAAATTTTTTTCATAAAATAATATTAAAAAGAGCTTAATTGTGGCTTATTATTTGCCATCAAACAATGACCATTTACCCCTGGTCTTAGCAAAATGAACAGCACTATTTTTTTCTGATTGTGTAAACATTCTTTCTATATTAAAAACTTGCCCTGGGAAAATCAAATCAGGGTCTTTTATTTTATCTTTATTAGCTTTATAAATTAGTGGCCACATAAATGGATCATTGTAAATCTCTTTGTAACTTGAAATTTTCCACAAACATTCCCCTTTTTTAACTTTATGTAACATTGGCAGAGAAACAACTGGTGCTGCTTTAATTGTCTCTGTAGAAACAGGCTGTGGTTTTGGTGCTGGCTTAACAGTTTTCATCTGTTTTTGCTGTTGCTTCTGTTGTGGAACAGGAGGCTGCTTTTTAACAACTTCTTTTTTAGCACAAGCCACAAAAAATACCACTAATAAAAAAGCTATTGCTGATAATCTAATTAATCTTCTCATCTTAAAACTCCTTTCTCTGATTTTTAATATAAATACAAAAATTGTTCTACTTTGTCAAATAAAATTTTTCAAATTCAGGCAAAGGTATAGGTTATATTGTATAGTGTGAAGTTTTATACTTCTAAAAAATAAATTTTTATTTGCTTTAAACAGTTTCAAATCTTTTATTCCAAGCTATCATTCCTCCTATAACACTGTATACGTTTTTATAACCTTTTGATTTTAAAATCGAGCCTGCTATATTTGATCTGTATCCTGAGCCGCAAATAATACTTATATGCTCTTTAAACTCAAGCTCAAGCTCTTTTTCAAAAAATTTCTCCAAAGGAATATGAACAGCACCTTTTATATGTCCTGAATTCCATTCATCTTCGGAACGAACATCTATAATATTATGATTGTTATATTTTTCCATAACATGTTTTAAAGTATGAATTGAAATTTGAGGCAAAAATCCCGTATCTTCTCCACTTAACACCCATGAACTTAAACCTATTAAATAACCTTTAATATTATCAAAGCCAACTCTTCTGAAATTTGTAACAGATTGCTCTATTTCATTTCTATTGTTTCCAAGCAGTAGTATATCTTTTTCAGGTTCAACAACAGTACCGAGCCATGTTGTTGAATTAAGTGAAAATCCTATATTTATACTTCCTTTTATATGCGCTGCTCCAAAACTTGTTGCATCTCTCAAATCAACAATGATTCCACCATTAGCAATAAATTTTTTTAATTCAGAAACATAAAAATGTTTTATTTTGGGTAAATCATCTACAAATGCAGCACCTTTTTTATTTGACATAATTATATATGAAAAATTTTTAGGCCTGTGAGGAAATTTTTTGAAAACTTCTTTTTTAAATTCTTCAAATGAAAGATTTAATATTTTGTTAGATGCTTTTTCAAATCCAATTGTAGACATAGGTTTGGAGCTTAAACCTGCACCACAGAGAGAACCTTCTCCATGCGCAGGATATATCTCAATATAATCAGGTAATTTTAAAATCTTATTATAGAGACTGTTATAAAGATTTTTAATCTGTTCATCTAAAAGTTCTCTTCCAGCAAGGTCAGGTCTTCCTATGCTTCCCACAAAGAGCAAATCTCCAGTTAAAATCATTGTCGGGTTATTACTTCTTGCAAGGTCGGTTATTAAAAGAGAAATTGAATAAGGGGTATGCCCCGGCGTTTCAATAACTTCAAGCAATGCATTGCCAAATTGCAATTTGTCTCCCTGTTTTAAAATAATATGTTGAAATTCCATATCAGGATCATTGCCTGTATATATGGTTGCACCTGTTCTTTTAGCCAAATCAATTGCACCAGATACATGGTCAGCATGAACATGAGTATCTATAACAGAGGTTATTCTCAAACCATTTTCCTCTGCTGCAATAATGTAATCCTCATAATCCCTTTTAGGATCAACAACCACTGCTGTTCCCTCTGAAGGGCAACCTATTAAATAGGATAAACAGCCTAAACCATCAACTTTGAATTGTTTGAAAAACATTCTTACCTCCACTATTAATATACTTCTCAATTAAAATCTTTATTTAAGTAACAAATCCCTTATTCAATGTCTCATTTTCATAAATTATTTGTTTACTGTCAATTATTTAGTATTAGGAATCAAGATATCCTCAGGGTTTGTAAATATTGTAAAAGGGAGTTTTATAATGTTTTTTAGAACTGACTCAACTTTTTTGGTAACAGTCTTTGCAGGTTGCAGATAAATGGAAGGCTTGTCAAGAGGTCCTTTTATCCTGAAATAAGTTACCAATGTACCGCTTCCCTTTTTGTCCTTTAAAAGATATCCTAATAAAGGAATATGCTTAACAATACTGTCAACTGTTTTTAATGGATAAACTGCCAAATGTGCATTATACAATTTTTTAACAAGATTTATCTTGCCAAAATAAATTAAATTAATTGAATCACTGATAAGTTTCAAAGATTCTGTACTAATGACTCCGTTACGCACGTTAAAATTACCTTTTAAACTGGTATAATTAAAACCATTGCTATTAAGATCAGGAAGTTTGAATTTGAAAATTTGAGCAATATTTAATATTGAAAATATATTTGCAATTAGAGGCACTTTGTTTATAAATCCTTTTTCAAAGTTAATATTGAATTTTCCGTTAAGGTTCTTTTCAAAATCCTTAAAATTTTTGAAGCTACTTTTGATGTTAATAAAGCAATTTTTTGCAATACCGTAAAATTCAAAACTTTTTTTAGGAATAAAAAAATTAAAAATATCACCTATATTTATATTGTTATATTCTGCAAATAACTGAAATTTATTTACCTTATTAAAGTTAATCAACCCTTTTTTTAAAACAAAAAACCCTTTGTTATAATTCAGAAACTTGCAGTTTTTTACAAAAACACCTGTTTTATCAAGTTTAATGTTTAAATTAATATTTCTGAATTTTTCACTGTCAGTTTTTATATCATTAAAATTAGCATCAACCTGAATATTCAAATTTTGAACAAAATCATATAATTTTTTGAGAAAATGAGGTTTTTTTATATTTTTCTTATTTTCAGCTATACTTTTTTTCTCATTTTCCTTTTTTTTCTTTTTTAAGTTTCTAAAATCAAAGTCTTTCCCAAATATCTTGAAATATCCTTTTTTCACTCCCCCGTCTAAAGTCAGATAACCGTTAAATTCCATAAAACCATTTGCTATCATGCCTCTGATATTGTCAAATGTAATTTTGTCCTTTTTTATTATAATGCTGCCTTTTAAATTTTTAATATGTTTATTTGCATTTGAGTTGCTAAATTTTATAACAGAATTATCAAAATGAAAATTCAAATTTTTTCTTATATTCCCCGAAATATTTATGTCAGCAAGTAGATGCCTAATTGTAGGTATTGTTAATTTAATTTTTTTTAGAAAATAGGAATCTATTGAGGTTGTTTTTATATTTAATGAATAGGAAAGATTTTCAAAAGGATAAAATATTTTACCATTTACAATATATTTTATTTTATTCATATAAGTTTCAAGATTTTTAATATTAGCCACATTTTTCTCATATTTTATACTGCCTGTAATGTTTTTGAGCTTATACTCATTATATAATAACTCTGTACCATGAAATTGTAAAAACGCTGATTTTAAAATTAATTTATCAAAGTTACCTTTAATATGAGCAACTATGTTCAAATTGTGCAACTCATTAATATTAAGTTTATCTGTTAATATTTTATCAATTTTATCACCTTTGACTATTAAATCCATTTTTTTATCTTCAAATGGAGAAAATACTTTTCCATTAATATTATAGTGCCCTTTATTAAAAGTTAAAAATATATTGTTAATATTTACAACATCATTATTTAGGTCTGCTTTTCCTACAATATTTTTCAAATCAAAACCTTCAATGTTTACATTGGAATTGAAAAATTCAATATTTCCTCTGGTTAGCCTGATTTTAAATTTTTCATTGATATTGCCTTTTAAATGTACTTTTGCTAAAATATTTTTACATGTTCCTATTTTGATTTGCATTAGGTTGTCAGCAATAAACCTATCAAATATATTTGAACTAATATCAAAATCAAATGTAACTGGATTAACCATATAATGTTTAACATTGCCAATTAATTTATAATCATTTCCCCTAAAATTTACCTGAGATTTTTTTAAATTAATAATATTTTCATTAAAATCTCCTTCAAAATTATCAATTCTTATTTTTCTGAAAAAACTGTAAGAAATCAAACCATCTTGCATTGAAAATTTTCCGTTAAATTTTAATTTGGTTTTTGAAAAATCATTTAACGGAATGAAAAAACTTTTTAATGACAAATGCAAAACCCCTCTGTGCAAAGTAAGAAATTTATCAACTGCAGGAATATCCGAAAGGTCAACCTGAAAATCACCCTTTCCTGATAATTCCTTATTTCTTAAAGATATATCCAAATTATTAATTTTTGTGTTGTTAATACATGCTTTAATATCTTTTATAAGAAGTTTTTTGTTATCATAGTGGCCATTTAGTGATACATTGCTGATATTATAATTTTCAAAATTTCCTGACAGTTTGGAAACAGAAAAATTCGTATTGATTTCCATATTTTCTAAATCTTTTAAACTCCCCTTAACAGAAGAGTTGCTAATTTTAAATTTAGCATTATCTGAAATGGTTATTTTATGCTTTAAAGGTAAAAAATTTTTCAGATACTTTGATGAAATATCATTACTGGAAAATTTCAAATCAAAATAATTAAAATCAGTGATTTTGCCTTTTGTAATAATTTTTATACTGCTATTATCAAGGTCAATGCTACTTTTTGTTATTAAAATATCCTTATTGTTAATCAAAAAATTAAAATTTAACATTAAATTGTTAAAATATATGTTATGAAATTTGGTTAAACTTAAATTATTTGCCAAAATATTCAAATGAGAAGAAATATTGTGTTTTAAACTTCCTGATATTTCTCCGTTAATATTACAATTTGATATGTTAATTCCAAAGACTTTCAAAAATTCGAGATTAAGATTGTCTGCACCAATTTTTATATTGACTTTTGATTCAGGCAAAAAAACATTACCTTTGGCCACTAACCTCCCTTTACTGTTTTTCACATTTAAATTGC
Source organism: uncultured bacterium (assembly GCA_964492825.1). Classification (GTDB taxonomy): domain Bacteria; phylum DYJV01; class DYJV01; order DYJV01; family DYJV01; genus CAZBLP01. Next base: position 21,205 of record CAZBLP010000008.1, on the reverse strand, counting down.
TTATTAAATTAAAGGTAAAATGTTTATTTAATGAAAAGTTGTTAAGATTTAAAGTTAATATGGAAAATTTGACTTTTTCTTCTGAAACATTTGTATTAATATTTAAATTATTTATATCAATATTTTTAACAAATATCTTAAATTTTTTACTGCTTTTTTTTTGAGCTGTTTTTTTTACAAAATGAGAATTTTTTTTTGAAATTATCTTTTCAAAATTAAAGTCTATATTGCCATTTATAATTTTCAATGATTGCAGATATATTGTTTTTTTCAGAATTTTCTTTAAATCTAAATTAATGGAAGCTTTTTCAATATTAGCTAATGTTTCGGTGTTGTTAAATATTTTTAGATTTTCTACTTTTATTAACAATCCTTTTTTATAGTTAACTTTAATATTTGAAACTGAAACATTATCCCCTGTTCTCTTATAAACCTGTTTCTGAATAAAATTGACAATGTTTTTTTCTGTTAAAACATAATACCCTGTAATAACTCCAATTCCCAAAAAAACAAAAATAATAATAAAAATTTTATAAAACCTTTTCATCTCAGTAAATGTTGTAATAATTGCTTAGATAAAAGTCAAGAGACTTTATAAAAAAATTTTCAAAAAAAATCTTGACAAGAAAATAAATTGGTCTTTCAGTTCTAACAGCAATTTATGAAACTAAATATGTAAAAACAGGAGATGAAGATTACAAAAGAGCCGCAAAGTTTTGGGGAAAATTATTTTTAATTAACTTTGCACTTGGTATTGTTACAGGCATTACTCTTGAATTCCAATTTGGTACAAACTGGTCAAAGTACTCAGAGTATGTAGGTGATATTTTCGGCTCTCTCCTTGCCATTGAGGCAACAGTGGCATTTTTTCTTGAATCCACTTTTATTGGTGTATGGATTTTTACTTGGGATAAGGTTTCCAAAAAAACACATGCACTGTTTATATGGCTGGTTGCAATAGCCTCAAATATTTCTGCACTCTGGATTCTCATTGCCAATGGTTGGATGCAGCATCCAGTGGGTTATGTTATAAAAAACGGACGTGCAGAGCTTAAAAGTTTTGCAGAAGTTGTATTTAATCCCTTTGGTTTAATGGAGTTTATACATACTGTCTCAGGTGCATACATACTTGCAGGATTTTTTGTAATGGGAGTTTGCGGATATCATTTAATCAGAAAGAATGAAGTTGAATTTTTCAAAAAATCTTTTAAATATGTTTCCTTCAAGTATAAGCTCCAAATATTCTTTAACTGCTTTCAATGCTTCATCAGGCCCTTTAACATTAAAGGTTATGCTCATAGTTGCATTGATATTTGTACCAATTGTTATAGTTTACCAATTTTTCGTTTATAAATATTTTAGCGGAAAAATAACTGAAAAAGACCTTGATTATGAAGAAGCTTATTAAAATAATTTAATTGTTAAATATAAAAAAGCTCTTTACTTTTTTATGAAAATGCTTTATAAGAATTATTATCAATAAGAGAAAGAGGTGTTTATTTATGAGTTGTTCAACACCTAAAAAAGTACCGCAGGTAACAGAAGAAAACCAAGAAAACATTATAAATACAAATCAAAAAAAGGAGGATATTATGTCATTAGCAAAAGTTGGAACAAAAGCACCTGATTTTTCAACAACAGCGTATTTCAACGGGGATTTTATGGATTTTAAGCTCTCAAACTATTTAGGCAGTTGGGTTATGTTATGTTTTTATCCTGCTGATTTTACATTTGTTTGACCTACAGAACTTGCTGCAGTTGCAAGCAAAAAAGATGAGTTTGAAAAATTGGGAGTAAAAGTTTTTCCTATAAGCTGTGATACTCAATTTGTTCACAAAATTTGGGATGAAACAGAGCTCTCTAAAATGGTAGACGGAGATCATTATCCTTTTCCTCTGCTTACTGACCCAAAAGGTGAAATAGGTAGAATGTACGGAGTATTTGAGGAAGATTTAGGATTGAACATAAGAGGAAGATTCTTTATTGATCCTGACGGAGTTATTCAAGCTGTGGAAGTATTGGCACCACCTGTTGGAAGAAATGTTAATGAAGCTATTAGGCAATTAAAGGCATTTCAATATGTTAGAAAAGCAGCAGGAGCAGAAGCTTGTCCAGCTGGATGGGAACCAGGCAAAAAAACATTAAAACCTGGTCCAAGCCTTGTAGGCAAAGTTTGGGAAGAATGGAAAGTAGGAGAATAAAAGGAGGTATAAAATGGCTGATAAATTGGAAATTTATAAATGTAACAAATGTGGAAATATAATTGAAGTTGTACATGGCGGTTTTGGCAAATTGGTCTGCTGCAACGAGGAAATGGTACTTTTATCTGAAAATACCACTGACGCTGCAAAAGAAAAACATGTTCCTGTTATAGAAAAAATAGACAGTGGATATAAAGTAACAGTGGGAAGCGTGAGCCATCCCATGGAAGAGAAACATTACATTGAATGGATAGAATTGGTTACAGATGACGGTAAAGCTTACAGACAGTTTTTAAATCCAGGTGATGAACCTGTTGCAATTTTTAAAGTTGACAATGATAAAGTCACAGCAAGAGAACATTGTAATCTGCATGGTGTATGGAAATCTTCAAATTAGAAAGGAGTTAAAATGTTATCTGAAAAAATGGAAGCAGCTCTTAACAAACAGGTTAATGCAGAACTTTATTCAGCATATCTATATTTGTCAATGGCTGCATATTTTGAATCAGAAGGATTAGATGGTTTTGCAAAATGGATGGAAATTCAAACAATGGAAGAGATGAGCCATGCAAAAAAAATTTATGACTATATTAATGAAAGAGGTGGCAGAGTGATTTTGGAAACAATTGAAAATCCAAAGTCAAACTGGTCATCAGCTTTGGAGGCTTTTGAAGATGCATACAAGCATGAACAGTATGTATCAAGTCTAATAAATAATCTGGTTGACATAGCTATTGAAGAAAAAGATCATGCCACTAACAATTTTTTACAATGGTTTGTTGCTGAACAAGTAGAAGAAGAAGCATCAGCAGATGAGATAGTTCAAAAGCTAAAACTTGTTGGCAATAGAGGTAATGCAATTTTTATGATGAACAGAGAATTGGGGCAAAGAACTTTTACAATGCCTGCAACAGGAGAATAAATATTTTGGAGGAAAAAATGACAAAATACGTTTGTGAAGTATGCGGTTATGTATATGATCCCTCTGAAGGAGATTCTGATAATGGGGTAGCAGCAGGAACTGCTTGGGAAGATGTTCCTGAAGATTGGGTATGCCCAATGTGTGGAGCTGGAAAAGAAGATTTTACCAAAGAGGAGGAATAATGAAAAAAGTATTAGTGGCATATTTAAGTTTAAAAGGCCATACAGAGCAATTAGCCGAATATATTGCTGAAGGTATTAGAATGGCAAAAGCTGATGTTGATATAAAAAAAATATCTGAAATAAAAAACATCGGTGATTTAGAAGGATATGACGCATATCTGTTCGGTTCTCCAACATATCACAGAGATATGCCCCAAAAAGTTAAAAGTTTTCTGTTTTTAGCCAAAGAAGCAGGTCTTGAAGAAAAAATTGGAGGAGCTTTTGGTTCTTATACTCATTCGGGAGATGCTCCAAAAATAATTTTTGAAACTATGGAATTTGTCTATAATATGAAACCTGCCAGATTAGGCTCATTAAATGTAAAAGAATCTGATATCAATAAACCGGATTATATCAAAGCTTGTCATGACTATGGCAAAGCTATTGTAGAGGAAATTGGTTAAAACCAATAAAATAAAAAAATTTTTATAGCCTCATCCTTTTTAAGGTGGGGCTATTTTTATTTGATAAAAATAAAATTATATGCTAAACGTTTTTAGTTTTTAGTCTATGCTCAATTAGTATTAAATTTTAATAATCAGCAACATGCTTGATTACAAAATTTTTCACTTTGAACAATTATCTTGGAGGATGTAATGTTTTATTTAAAGATTGAAAAGCATTTTGCAGCAGCTCATAATCTCATTAATTACTGCGGAAAATGTGAAGAGCTTCATGGACATAACTGGAAAATAGAAGTTGTTGTAAGAGGTGATTCGCTTGATAAAGCAGGAATGTTGCTGGATTTTAAAATATTAAAAGATTATTTGCATGAGATTCTTGAAAAACTTGATCACAAATATTTAAATGAGCTGGAAGCATTTAAAAAATTGAGCCCTTCATCTGAATATATTGCAAAATATATTTATGAAGAGTTTGAAGAGAAGTTAAGCTCAACAGATGTTGAGATTTATGAAGTTTCAGCTTGGGAATCCTCAAATTCCTGTGCTATATACAGGAGGTAATATGCTTTTAAAAGATATACAAAATCTCACAGATGACAGAAACGTTCCAATTGATAAAGTAGGAGTAAAAAATATCAATTATCCTATTATTGTATTGGACAAAATAAAACAACATCAACATACAATAGCATCCATTAACATGTTTGTTAATCTTCCCCATCATTTCAAAGGCACGCATATGAGTAGGTTTATTGAGATTCTTAATAAATTCAGATTTGAAATAGGTATCAGCAATTTTCATGAAATTTTAGAAGAAATGCTTGAGAAATTAAATGCAGAATCTGCTCATTTGGAAGTTTCTTTCCCCTACTTTATTGAAAAAGAGGCTCCAATTACTCAATCTAAAGGTCTTATGGAATACCATTGCATGTTTATAGGTAACAAGAAAAAAAATGAAGAACTGGATTTTATTATATCTGTTAAAGCTCCTGTTACTTCTCTGTGTCCTTGCTCAAAGGAGATTAGCGATTTTGGTGCACACAATCAGAGAAGTTTGGTAAAAGTTAATTTTAAATTTAAAAAATTTGTCTGGATAGAAGACATTATAGAGGTTATAGAAAATTCTTCTTCATCTCCAGTATATTCCATACTTAAAAGACCAGATGAAAAATACGTCACTGAAAAAGCTTATAACAATCCCATGTTTGTTGAAGATATAGTAAGGGAACTTGCTCTTAAATTAAAGGAAATGGAAGATATTACGTGGTTTACAATTGAAGCTGAAAACTTTGAGTCAATACATAATCACAGTGCTTATGCTTTTATAGAAAGTTCGAATATTTAAAATGGATACAAAAATATTAATCAATTACAGTGCATTGGAAATAAGGGTTGGAATTTTAGAAAATAATACCCTTGTTGAAATTTATATTGAAAGAAAACAGGAACGGAGTTTAGTAGGAAATATATATAAAGGCAAAGTTTTAAAAATATTGCCTGGAATGCAAGCTGCTTTTGTTGACATTGGCCTTGAAAAAGCAGGTTTCCTATATGTTGCTGATATTTCTAACTATTATGACGAATACAAATTTATGCTAACTGAAGATATTTTATGTGATGATATTGAAGATTTTGAGGAAAATTTTATTGATAATAAATCAATTCATATTGAAGATATATTAGTTGAAGGACAGGAAATTCTCGTTCAAATTGCAAAAGAGCCTATTGGTACAAAAGGTGCAAGATTAACTTCCCATATAACAATTCCTGGTAAATATTTAGTATTACTACCTACTTTATATCACATAGGCATTTCAAAAAAAATATATGATGAAAAAGAACGGGAAAGGCTAAAAGTAATTATTGAAAAAATAAGAGGCAATGACAAATTTGGTGTTATAGCAAGAACAGCAAGTGAAGGAGTTTCACAAGAGGAACTAAATGAAGATAAAAACTTTTTAATTAAAATTTGGGAAGAAATTAAGAAGAAATATGAAAATTCAGGTGCTCCAAATCTGCTTTACAAAGATTTAAACATTGTTTTCAGAATTATCAGAGATTTTTATTCAGCAGACATATCTGAAATTATTGTGGATAACGAAGAATTATTTGAGCATACAATTTCATTTATAAAAACATATCTCCCAAAATTTAAGAATAAATTAAAAATATATAATGACCCTTCTGAATCTCTTTTTGAAAAGTATAATATAGAAATAGAGTATTCAAAGTTATTTAACAGGAAAATATGGCTTAAATCAGGAGGCTATATTATTATAGATAAAACCGAAGCTTTAACTTCCATTGATGTTAATACAGGAAAATTCGTAGGAAGAAGAGAGCTTGAAGAGACTGTACTACAGACCAACATTGAAGCTGCAAGAGAAATTTCATATCAATTAAGGCTGAGAAATATCGGAGGCTTAATAGTTATTGATTTTATTGATATGCAGAAAAAAGAAGATAGAGAAAAATTATTTAAAATATTTGATAATGAGCTGAAAAATGACAGAAGCAAAGTTCATATACTGAAAGTTTCTGAATTAGGCCTTGTTGAAATGACCAGAAAAAGAACGCAGGATGATATTACTGTGGTATTGTCCTCAACATGCCCAACATGTGACGGTAAAGGATATATTAAATCAGCTACTTCTATATGGTGTGAAATTTTCAGAAGAATACTCAGAGATTACAGTTTTTATAAAGAAAAAAAAATAACCATTACCGTACATCCGTATATTGCAGAAGTTTTAATGGAAGAAGAAAGAGAAATGATAGAAACAATTGAAAAAGAGCTGAAAATTTCAATTGAAATAGTTTCTTACAAAAAATTTAATTTAGGAGAGCTTGACAGGTTTGAGATTAATATAAAATGAAAAAGGTTATTTTACTTTTTTTTCTTTTTTCTTTATGTACCACAGGTTTCTGTAATAAAATAAAAACTCTAACCTTTAATAAATTCATATCTTTGGTTCTGAAAAAGAATCTCAATATAAAATCATACAATCTTAAAAAAAATATCTATAAGTACAGCATTGATAAGTATATTTCCGAATTTGACACAAATTTCAAATTAAAATTGGATAAATCTTATTCAAAAGAATTTACCGGTTCTGAATTGCAAAGTGCAACTTCAACATATTATATATCTAAAAATAAAAATTGGGACATTAGTTTGGATAAAAAATTCTATTTGGGAACAATTGCCTCATTATCATTTTCAAACAACAGATTTGAAAGCAATTCTAATTGGAGCATTTTAAACCCCTCTTATTCTTCTCTGTTTGAGTTAAACATTACTCAGCCGATTTTAAAAGGAGCAGGAATATCAATTAACAAATCTGAAATAATCAAAGCTGAAAACATTTTAAAAGCAACAGAGTATGATATAAAAAATTATATTAACAATACAATATTAAATGCTGCTTATAAATACTTTAACCTTCTATATGCTTACAAAAATTATCAGGCGCGTGTTGAATCATTGGAGTTAGCAAAAGATATTCTTAATATAGACAAAAAAAAACTGTCAGCAGGTCTAACATCAAAAGATACAATTAAACAATCTGAGGCTGAAGTAGCGTCAAGGAAAGAAGATGTTATAAAGGCTTATCAGACTCTTTTGAATATTAGTGATGAATTGAAAAAATATTACAATGATATTCGTGCTGATTACATTATTAAGCCTGATTATATTATAGAAATTAAACAATTGGATGTTTCTCTTAATAATTGTATAAATAGTGCTTTAAACAACAGATATGAAATAAAAAAAATTAATCAGGAAATTAAAAATGCTGAAATAGATATAAAAAAAACCAAAAATGATATACTACCTGAGCTAAATCTAAACTTATATGGCGGTCTATCAGGTAAAGGTGAAAATTATTCAGATGATATTGAAAGAATGAAAAACGGGAAATACAGGCAATGGGGTATAGGTTTGGAATTAAAATATCCTATTGGTAACAGGTTAAGCAAAGCTAATTATAAAACAGCCATTGCAACCAAACAGCAGTTAATTTTTCAAAAAAAAGATTTGGAAAATCAGATAATTTTAGAAATAAAAAAATCTTACAGAAATTTAAAAACCTTGTTAAAAAAAATAGACGCTAATAATAAATCTTTTCAAAGCGCTACATTAAAACTTAAAATTGAAAAAAAACGTTATAAACATGGGCTCTCAACTCCATTTAAAGTATTCTCATATCAAAATGATTATACATTGGAAAAGCTAAAACTTCTCCAATCAAAAATAGACTATTGCAAAGAGATATTAAATTTTTATAAATTAACAGGAAAAGATCTTTTTAAAATTAACATTAACAAACTGTAATTTTATGATTACTGATATCTCAAAGCAGAAGACGGTTCTATTTTTGATGCTTTATATGCCGGATATAAACCGAAAAGAATTGAAATTAAAAACGTTGAAACAATACCTATAAATGAATAACCAACTGGAAACGGAGCTGCTGCATGGTAAATCTTATTTATTAAAAAATATGCTACTACTCCGAAGATTAATCCTAAAACAGAGCTAAAAAAAGCAATTGTAAATGATTTTACAATATATTCAAGGAAAATATTTAATTTAGTAGCTCCAACTGCTCTTTTTATACCTATTTCCCTACGTTCTTTAATTCCGAGTATTAGCATTACAGCCATAACCCCAAGTCCACCTACAAGCAGGGTAATACTTGAAACAATCAATGTGGTTATTACCAATAAATTTCCGACTTTTTGCTGCTTTTTTATGTAATAATCCATGCTTTTAACTGAAAATTTCATTGGTTTAAGAGTACTAAAACTGTTGTTTTTTAAAATTCTCAACAACATAATAGCACTTTTTTTTAAACCTGCAAGAAAAGATAATTTTACAGGCTTTAAATAAATAGTATCAAAATAATCACTATTTTTTATATGCTCGGAAAAATGTTTAATAGGCAAGATAACTATATTATCCTTGTCTCTTCCAGAAGAACTTACTCCAGTTTCTCCCAATATTCCCACAATTTGGAAATATCTCTTTCCAATAAGAATTCTCTTGCCTATAACATTAATATTTTTATTGAAAAGCTCTTTAAAAATTGTATAACCTATAAAAACTCCCTTAATATTTTCTTTAAAATTGCTGCCGTAAAAGATTTTATAATTCATAATTGACAAATATCCAGAAGTTGTGCCTATAATTTCAACATTATTAATTGAATGAGAGCCGAATTTAACATTTCCGACAAAATATTTTGCAGGAATTGCTCTGTCATTATATAATAGGTTAGATTTTAAAAAGGTCAATTCCCTGTTTTTAAGAGCCGGATATTGGCCAGAAAAATTTCTTCTCTCAGGTGTTGAACTTGCACTTTCCGGATATATGAAAATTAAGTTAATACCCTGTTTTTCTATTTCATCATACAGCTTGATTTTATTAACTATTCCCAAATATCCAACTGCTATCAAAGATGTAATACCTATTATCAGTCCAATAATAGCTAAAATATACTGGGTAAAATTTCTGATTATTCCTGTTATTAAATAATTAACCATTTAATACCTTTACAGGGTCTATTTTTGATGCTCTGTAAGCAGGGATAAAACCAAAGACAACTCCAACAATTATTCCAAATAATATACTTACTAAAAACGGTTCAAAAGTAATCAATGTTTTTATATGGAATTTCATTGATAATAACTTTAAAGTTAATATGGAAACTAATAAGCCTAAAACTCCTCCAACAAGAGCTGTAACTATGGATTCTGACAAAAATTGCTTGACAATATCCGCTCTTGTTGCTCCACAGGCTCTCCTAATGCCAATTTCGTTCATTCTTTTAAAAACAGTTGTTAACATTATATTGAGAATGGTTAACCCACTTACAATAAATGAAATAATTGAAACACCTATTAAAAGTTTAGTTAGCTGATTAGTTGACCTGTTAACAAAAGAAATTATATCTTTTGATGTTATAATTCTGAAATCATCAATTTGGTTTTCTTTTAAATTATGTCTTTTTCTTAAAATGTTTTTTATAAAAGTTATGTATCTATCAATATTTTTGGTGTCATTTACAACAACTTTCATTCCCATAATATAATCGTAATGAAATAAAATATCATTATAAGTGGATAAAGGGATAAAAACACGTCTGTCTATATCAAACCTCCTTGAACTTCCTTTGGGCATATAAACTCCCACAACCTTAAAATAGAGATTTTTAATTCTTATGAATTTTCCAACCTGGTTCATATTTTTTGATTTAAATAATTTTTCTACAGCTGTTTTTCCAATAATACAAACCTTTGCTTTTTTTTTAATATCGTCCATATTCAAAAATCTACCGTAAAGTATGGGATAATCATGCAGTTTATAAAATTGCGGATATGCGCCAAAAAGGTCAATATTATAATATGAATCTTGGAAATTTGCTTTAATACTGAATTTTCTGCTAAACGGAGAAACACCCTTAACAAAATCAGCACGCTCTATTTCAAAAGCATCTGAAATTTTTAAAGTGGTGGTTCTATATCTCTGATGAGAAAATAATTTGCCAGGACCTGCTAATATAAGAATGGAATCATAACCAAATCCAAAATTTTTTAAAACATTTATTATTTCATATTTTGTGCCATTGCTTACAATAATAATGGAAGACAACCCGAAAGTACTTATAAAAACTCCCAATATCATTAACAAGGTGAGGCTCTTGTTAAGAGAAAAACTCTTAAAAACATCTTTTATCATCAACTTAAATAGAAAAAAATTTTATTTATTGAACTTTGGTTATTGAGGTGTTAATTTTTATTCAGTGTCTGTAAAAAAAATTTTAAAAATTTCTTTTACAGACAAAATTTCATTTATTCTCCAAGCATCTTTTCCTGCAAAAAAAAGCCCTTTTTCAAGATTTCCTGCCCTTGCATAATTAAGTGCCTCAAATATACAAAACTTTTTAGTACATGCTTTTAAACAACTGTCACAATATTCAGGTTTAGGAGGTTTATCGTTCAAAATCAGCTCTGACAATCTTGTTTTAATTGCATTGGCCGGAAGGCCTACAGCACTCATTATAGTTACAATATCACTTTTCTTTGCTTTAACTACCAAGTCTTTAAAAGTTTGAGCAACATTTGATTCAACTGATGCAAGAAACCTTGAGCCAACTTGCACACCGTCAACTCCGAGCTGAAACATTTTTTTCATATCATTCCTATCAATAACTCCACCTGCACCAATAACCGGAATAGAAAGTGACTCTTTGATTTCTTTAATTATTTCCCAACTGTCCTTACTTGTGCCAATATGGCCACCTGCATTGCCACCTTCAACAATAACAGCTGCTGCTCCTAATTTTTGAGATATTTTAGCTAATTTAAGGGAAGAAACTATTGGAACAAAAGGGATATTTGCTTTTCTGCAAATACCGAAAATATCTCTTGAAAAACCTGCGCCTGAAATAATAAGATCTATTTTAGCTTCAATTGAAGCTTTTACCACTTCAAGAAAATTTTTAACTGCAAACATTATATTAACACCAAGAATACCTTCTGTCATTTCTTTTGCTTTTAATATCTCTTTTTTTAATTCATCACCTGATATGGCACTACCTGCAATTACTCCAATACCACCTTCACTTGCAACTTTAGCAGCAAGATTTGCCATTGAGACTTTCACTGCCATACCACCTTGTATTAGTGGATATTTAGGCATTAAATTTCCTATTTTTAATTTTGGTAAATTCATACTTTATCCTTTTTCAATTTTTTCTTAGTCTATATTTACCAAGAATAAAAAATAAGTCAAGTTTAAACTGTTTGGTTTAAATAAAAAACCCCTTCTCAATAAAAAAGAAAAAGGGGTTTTTTATTTAAAATATTGACTTATCTCTATAAATAAATATTTTGGGATAATTTGTTTTCACCTAATTTCTCAATTTTATTACTAAAATCATTCATTGTTTCGGCAAATTTGGGGCCTTCGGAAGCTGAAATCCAGGTCAACCTTAATCTGCCTTTTTTTATACCAATTGATTCAAGAAGAGTTTTTGTAAGAGCTATTTTTCGTCTTTCATAATAATTGCCTTTCTGATAATGACAATCACCAGGATGACAACCGCCAATGAATACTCCATCAGCACCTTCAAGAAGTGCTTTTATGACAAATACAGGATCAACTCTACTTGAGCACATTGTTTTTATAATTCTAATATTGTCACTGTACTGTAACCTGCTTGTCCCTGCAAGATCAGCAGCAGTATATGTACACCAGTTGCACAAAAAAGATACTATTTTCTTATTTGCCATTTATTCCTCCCCTATATTTCCCATCCAAAATAAACTTTTAAAACAAATCATTTTACATTGTCACAAGCAATACATTTTTAATTTTTCATTATTATCTATCCTGCCAATGCTTCTATTTCTGCAAAAATTTCATCATTATTAAAATGTTTAACTGTTACTGCTTTGCTTGGACACGTTGCAGCACACAAACCGCAACCTTTGCAAACAGCACTGTTAACTTCACAAATTTTTTTACCTTCATTAAAATTAATAGCTCCATACATACAAATATCCATACATTGCCTGCAACCTACACACAAATCAGGATTAATATAAGATGTTGTTGCTTCCATTTCAACTTTGCCTCTCATCATTAGAGAAAGTGCTTCAGCAGCTGCTCCGCTTGCCTGTGCAACAGTGTCGGGAATATCCTTAGGACCCTGGCAACATCCTGCTAAAAATACTCCATCAGTAGGAGTGGAAACAGGTGCAAGCTTCGGATGTAATTCATTAAACCAGCCGTCTAAATCCTGGCTTATTCCGAGCATTCTTGCTATTTCTCCTGAACCATCTGCTGGCTGCAATCCAACGCTTAATATTACCATATCAACAGGAACTCTTATTCTCTCTTTTGTAAGAGTATCTTCCGCTATTACAATAAGCTTGTTTTTTTCTTCAGAAGACTCAGGTTTATCAGTAACTTGTGCCACATTACCCCTGATAAATACAGTGCCTTCTTCCTGTACCCTGTTATAAAATTCTTCATAATTTTTCCCAAATGCCCTTACATCAATGTAAAAATTATAAACTTCCGCTCCTGTTTTTTCCCTGATTAAATGCGCATATTTCAAAGAATACATACAACAAACTCTGGAACAGTATTTATTGAAATTCTTATCCCTTGAACCAACACAATGGATAATTGCAACACTTTCAGGTTTTTTACCGTTTTTCATTGAAATAGTTCCGTTAGTAGGCCCTGCTGCATTATTTAATCTTTCAAATTGTAAACTTGTGTAAACTTCATCGTAAATACCATATCCAAACCGTTTTACCACAGTGGGGTCAAACAGTTTAAAACCTGTAGCGGCAATAATGGTACCAGCTTCAATCTCAACAATCTCCTCTTTTTGGTCAAAATCTATGGCTTTTGCTTCACAAAATTTTTCACATAATCTGCATTTGCCTTTTGTAAGATACCTACAATGGTTTGCATCAATAACAGGAACATTAGGCACAGCTTGTGGAAAAGGTGTATATATTGCCTTTCTCTGTGTAAGACCTTCTTCAAATTCAGAAATAACTTTAGTGGGACATTTTTCCATACACATGCCGCAACCTGTACATTTTTCCATATTAACGTATCTTGGCTTTTTCTTTACTTTAACTTTAAAATTTCCCACAAAACCTTCAACTTCAACAACTTCACTGTATGTGAGAAGCTCTATATTCTCATGTTGGCCAACAGAAACCATTTTAGGTGTCATTATACATGCAGCACAATCCAAAGTGGGAAAAGTTTTGTCAAATTTTGCCATATGCCCTCCAATTGAAGGGTCTCTTTCAACAATGTAAACTTTCCTTCCTGCATCTGCTATTTCAAGTGCAGCCTGCATACCTGCAATACCTCCGCCAATTATAACGGCTGTTTGGTTAATTTCAACAATTCTCGGTGCTAACGGTTCATGATGTGTAACTCTGTTAACAGCTGCTTTTACAAGATCCATTGCTCTTATTGTGGCAGGTTTTTCATCTGATGTTACCCAGCTTGCCTGCTCTCTAATTGAAGCCATTTGAAAATAATATGGATTTATACCTGCTTTTTTACATGCACTTCTGAAAGTTTTTTCATGCATTCTTGGAGAACATGATGCAACAACAACCCTGTTAAGCTCCATTTCTTTTATGTCATTTATAATTAATTCCTGACCAGGATTTGAACACATAAATTTATAATCTTTGCTAACAACAACATTATCAAGTGATTTTGCAAAATCTCTCACCTTTTCAACATCTACTTTTGAAGCAATGTTGCTTCCGCAATGGCATATATAGACACCTATACGAGGAATTTCACGTCTCATTTAGCTCCTCCTGCAAATAATTTTACAATGCTTTTTTTATAATTAAAAATTCAAAAAACAAACTCTCAACTAACCATTAATAACTGCAAATACTAATCTCTTTTCACTAAATCCTATATCCTAAATTAGTTTTTAATTTTTCATTGCATCATAAACCAGCTCAGCTATATCTTTCACTTCTATTCTACCTTCAAATCCTGTGGTTTTTACTGAATCTTCAAACATATTCACACAATAGGGACAGCAGGTAGCTATAATTTCAGCTTCTTTTTCACCAGCTTCTTTTGCTTTAATATCTGAAAATCTTTTACCTGCTTCTGTTTCCATCCACATTCTACCGCCTCCTGCACCGCAGCAAAGACTAAATTCTCTATTTTCATCAAATTCTATTAATTCTTCTGAAGCAGCAGTTATTAATTCTCTGGGTTCCTCATACATTAACGCATGTCTTCCCATATAACAAGGTTCATGATAAATTGATTTTTTAGGCAACTTATTGTTAATTTTTAATTTTCCTTGTTCAATCAACTTTAAAAGTATTTCAGAATAATGATATATTTCAACACCTTCAAGGTTATAATCTTCTTTAAAAGCTACAAGACAGTGAGGCGATGTTGTAATAATTTTTTTAACTCCTTTTTCATTAAAAAGAGCTTCATTGGATTCTTTTAATATTTCAAATTCAGATAATGCTCCTGCTTTTTTAATAGCCTGGCCGCAACATTTCTCATCATTGCCAATAACTCCGTAGGATAATCCTATTTCATTAAATATATTTATTATTGCTCTTGCTATTTTAATGCCCCTTGGGTCATAACATGATGTGCAGCAAATAAATAATAAATACTCTTTACTATTATCAAAAAACGGTAAATTTATATCTTCAGCCCATTTAAATCTGTCTTCTTTTGCTCCTGACCATGGATTGCCATTGGCATGAATACTACCGGTAACAGCTTTCAAACTGCCAGGTAATCCACCATATTCAGCAATAGTAGTTCTCATTGCCTGAATAATATCTATAATTTCAATGTTTCTTGGACAATTATCAACACACAATTTACAGGTGGTACAAGCAAACAAAATATCATCTGTTTCATAGCCTTCCATTCCAAGCTGCCCCATTCTTATAAGCACTCTTGTTAGAAAAGGAGAATCAACTTTACCCCAAGGGCAAATTCCTGAACATAAACCGCACTGCATACACTCATTCAAATCAAGCCCGCCTGTTTCTCTAATCATTTCGTTGACTTCTAACATAGGAGTAAATGTCATTTTTAACCCTCTCAAATTTTAATTATTAATCTTCAAACTCTTTAAATTCGTTTTCTTTAAAAGTTAGTAACGGCAACTGCTCTTCCCTGTTTACACCAGGAACATAATTAAAAGTGTTTTGAATGTTATTTCCCATATATTTAAAAAATTGAGATACTTTTATATTAACAGGACACACATCCTCACACATTCCGCATGAAACACACGATGTAGCCATATGGGTAACCCTGCCAATATGAAACATTACTCTGTCAAATGGCAGCCTTAAAGCATTTTTATAATCAATTTTTCTTTTAATGGAATCAGGATAATATTTGAATGTATCAGATTCAAAATAACACTGCCTGCAATAACATATAGGGCATGCATGACTGCATGCATGACATCCGATACATTTATCAAAATACTCTATGATTTTTTCTTCTGCTTTAAAAAATTTTTTAAATTCTTTAATTAAACTGCCGTTGTTTTTTTCTCTTAACTTCCTAATTTTATTTAAATTTTCACTTTCTTTAATTTGATTTTCAAAATCAATTTTCAGAGATTTCAAAAGATCTTCACCTTTACCTGTTAATGCAACAAAAGAATTATTAAAAAGATTTATTACAACATCAGACCCTTTACCGTCAAAATTCACACAGCTTTTACAAACATCCCTGATATTGTCATCTAAATTGCCATTAACAAAATTATTTACAAGTTCATCTGTGTTTTCAAAACTATTTCCATCTTTAAATTCAAAACAACCAGGACAAATATACGATATAAGAAAGGAGTTATCCAAATCTATTTGATTTAATTTTTTTAATTCCACACATGCTCTGATTTCACATGGTTTCATTAAAAATAATATTTTGGAATCATTGTCATTTTCTTTGGTAATTGAAGAATGAATTTTTGCACCATTTATCTTCATTACAGGATGAAATGGAGAAATATTTTCAATATCATTAAATTTAGTGTAAAAAACATAACCATAACCTTTGTCTTTTAACTTACTTAATAAAACCGCTCCATTGATAATTCCATTATCAAAACTTTTTTGAATTAGATTATTTAATGCTTTTTGCATTTCATGACTCCTTTTAAAATGAAAAATCTATATGCAAGTTAATTTTTACGTGTTTCCCTGTATGGCTGTTCAAAACTGTGTAATTCATCATGTTCGTAACATGTAAAAGGGATTTTTTCTTCCAAATTCCCTCCTGGTTGATAGTCAAACAAACTTTTAAGTTCATCTCCTGCAGCAGCAAACATTTGCGCAACAGGTATTTCAGCAGGACAGGCGTCTTCACAAGCTCCGCAACCTACACAACTGACACTCATGTGATTCATTCTGCCAAGATGGAAAAGCAGCTTGTTTTCAGGAAAAACAAGACCTGACATTCTACTGGCTCTCATGGAATATGTAATACTATTTCCATTTAAAGCAGGTGAATCAAAAAAACATTCCTGACAAAAACATATTGGACACACTCTCATACAATTTTTACAAACAATGCAATTTTTCAAAAAATCATTAAATTCAGCTTTTACCTGAGATAATTTTTCTTTTCTTTTTTCCCTGCTTTCCGCTAATTTCTTATTTAAGAATTCTTCTCTTTTTTTATTGTCAAAATTAACTTCTTCAAGTTTTAATTCTTTTAAATCCATTTCAGTTGAAATTATACTTTCACTCAAACCTAATGAAAATATCTTTATATCAGAATGCTCTGGTGTGAAATTAGTGCAAATTTCACAAATTTCTCTTCTGTTTTCAATGTCTTTCAATGAGTTTATACCGTTACAGTCAAAACAGATTGTAATTATATTTTTTGAATTTATCTGATTAAGTTTTATAAGTTCTCTAAAAGCCAAAATCTCGCATGGTTTTAACACAACAGCCACTTTAAATAAAAAATCTCCCTTAAAGGTTAATTGCGAAACCACCCTTGCAGAATTAACAGCCATAACAGGGGAGATAGGTTCGCTATTCTTCAAAAGTTCTCTATCTTTTATTAAAAAGGGAGAATATGTATTTTCAGTTAGACCTTTCATAGGTACTAAAATGGCATCAACAATTTTATTATCCAAAAGTGCAATTAAAAAATCTTTAAAATCCCCTAATTTATAATAGTTTGTCATACTCGACTCCTTAAATTTAATTCTCAATTTTATGAGGTCCTAATTTCTTAATATGTTCATTAAATTCTTCTGCTGTGTCAACTAACCTCTTTCCTTCTGAATGACCTACCCATCTTAACCATATTCTATTCTCATCAAAACCAAATGTTTTGAGAATTGTTTTAAGAGCTGCTAATCTCCTTCTTGCATAGTAATTACCAATATCATAATGGCAATCTCCAGGATGGCAACCGCTAATAATAATGCCGTCAGCTCCTTCAAAAAAAGCTCTTAAAATATACGCAGGGTCAAGTCCGCCAGTACACCACACTCTAAATGGTTTTATATTTTCAGGATATTTTAAGTTAAATGCAGCGGCTGTTTCAGCTCCGCCAGAACCGCACCACGAACACATTATATAAACTATTTTAGGCTCCCAATTATTCATTATATATACCCCCATTATTTAGTTCAGAGTTTAAGGTTCAAGATTAAAAGTTAAATTAGGATTTAGTTATTGGGATTTAGGATTTAGTAATCTGTAATCATTGATAAGCTTTTATTGTCTTTTCACCAAATCCTATATCCTAAATCCTATCTTTTATCCCAGCAATGCATCAATTGATGAAATCATCTGTCTGTCCTGCAAATCTCTTAAATAAGAGGCTCCACTTGGACATGCAACAACACATGCTCCGCAATTATCGCATAAAAAAGGATGAACAATCGCTTTTTTTGTAATTGGATCAAGAGCTCTTGCATTATATGGGCAAACATCAACACAGTATCCGCATCCAACACACTTTGTCTCATCAATTGCTGATACAAACACACCATTAGGTGCAGGTAATGCCTTTTTATTTAAAAATATAAGTGATTGACCTGCTGATTGCCTGGCAGTAAGCAGTGTTTCATCGACAGTACGAGGTGATAAGGCCATTCCTATTGGGAATACACCATTTGTCTGAAGCTCAAAAGGCTTCATAAGTTTTTTAGCAGCTTCTTCGTAAGGACCTGGAGTAAGTGCAAAAAAACCATTGTCATACAATTTTAATCCTGTCATTTTTGCAAGTTTTTCATTAGTTTCAATATCAGGAACAATTCCTACGCTTATTCCAATTGCCTCGCTTTCAAGAATATGCTCTTTTTCATTACAATATTCCTTTACCTTTATTTTAAATTTTTCACCTTTCTGCTCAGCAACAGGATAATTGTCATCATTAAATCTTATGAAATTAACTCCTTTATTCAAAGCTTCCTTGTAATAATCCTCTTTAAAACCGTAAAGTTTTAAATCTCTGTAAAGTATTGTAACATCTACACCTTTTTTTCGTAATCTTATAGCACTTTTCAAAGCCTGAGAACAACAGATCCTGGAACAATAAGGAACATTCTTATTTCTTGAACCAACACATTGTATTATAACTATAGACTTTTTATTAAATTTATTTTCATTAATTGCCTTTTCAAGGTCTGCTTGATTGAAAACATTAGGGTTTTTCTTATAAAAATATGCATTTACATTTCTAAGTTTCGCTCCTGTTGCAATAAAAATTGCACCAGCATCTAAAATTTCTCCTTTATCTATAATTATTTTAAAATTTCCCGCATACCCTTGAATCATGGATATATCAGTATTTAAATAAACTTTTATATTTTCATTGGAATTAACTTCATTAATCTGTGATTCTACAAATTCTTTTAAATCCCTTCCTTCAATATCAGAATAAAGAGAATATGCTGTTCCACCTAATTTATCTGCTTTCTCAATTAAACTGACTTTAATACCTCTTTTGGCAATTCTAATAGCTGATTCCATACCACCTACACCACCGCCTATAACAACTGCGTTACCTGTAAAACTATCAGATAAACCTGGGAAAGCTTGAGCATACTTTAATTTTAATGACGCAGCTCTAATTAATGACAAAGCTTTTTCAAGTTTTTTCTCTTTATTGTCATGAACATTTACAATATCTTCCCTTAATCTTAAAAATTCTGAAAGCAGAGGATTTAGACCACCCATCATAACAGCTTTTCTGAATTTCATTAATTTCTGAAGTGGAGTGCATACTGCAAGAATAACTCTGTTCACTCCTGATTCTCTGATTTTTTTAGCGGTTTCTCCAATCATTGGAGGCGTACAGCAACTATCAATTATTTCCACATGTGAAACATAAGGCAATTTTTCAGCTTCATCTTTTAATTTTTCTAAATCTATTTTATTAAAAAATTTGCCAAAACATGAACATAGAAAAACTCCCACTTTCACAGGCTCTGTAGAAACATCTTTAAATGCAGGAGGCTTTGGCGGTGCTACAACAGGTGCTCCAAGATAATCAAGCATATAAGGAACAACTCCATAACCTTCCCACACAGTCTCAGGATTGCCTAAAGGGCCTTTAAATTCTCCACCTGCAAAAATACCATCAATTCCAGTTTTAAAATTGGAAAAAGGTTCAATATAACAAAAACCGTGATTATCACCTTTAATGCCACAAATTTTTTCAAGCTTTCCCACTTCATTTATAGGAGGCTTCTGACCTGTAACAAGAATAACCAATTCAAAAATATCCACTTTATCTCTATCTGCTATTTTATGTAAAATTTCTATATTATTATTCTCTATTTCTTTAAAGAATACATCATCTGCTTTAACAATTTTCACTCCTATATCTCTTGCCTCAAGATAAAGTTTATAATGTCCTTTACCAAAACCTCTGTAGTTTTTAAAGAAAACCGTTACTTCAGCATCAGGGATAAGTTCTTTTAACTTAATTGCTCTATAAACTGCAATATTCGTAGTATTACAATCTTCAAATTCATTTGAGTTATACTGAGGTGTGACAATTATTGCAAAAGATTTGGGGATTTTGCCATCAGACTTTCTTTTAATTGAATCAAGAATAAAACTTGTTGTTACTCCTGAAGAGACAATATCATTGTTTTTTAAAACATTTTTAAATTTCTTGAACCCGAACTTTTCCAAATCTCCCTTTTCAGGCTCAACATACTCTGGAGTTAGATAAATAGCCCCTACATGTGCTTCAACTTCTTCCAACTTTTTATTAAGCTTTAAAGCACCTGTGGGACAGATTTCTTCACATTTGCCACATTTGGTACATTTATCTTCATCAATATAATAAATGTTTTCCCAAAAAATTTTAGGAATTATCTTTATGGCACCTTCAGGACATACCTCAAAACATTTGTTGCATTCAGTACATATAAAGTTATTTACATAGGGGTCTTTTTTCTTAAATTTGACTTTGAAATTCCCTGGCTCACCCTGGATATCAACAAGCTCGGAATTATAAAAAACCTGCAATGCACCAAGACCTATAAACATCCTTTGAGGTCCAAAAGCACATGCCCAACATAGATCCATAGGCAATTGTGACAAAACCTGGTTTTTTACCTCATCAACATAAGAACCACGATTGAGCAATATAGATTTGTAGCCTAATTTGCCAAGTGCATAAATAGCCCTGTAACCTGCCATATTAGTACCATATACAAGAACTGTACTGTTTTGAGGGGAAGTCATACATACCTCCTTTTTGTATACTTTATACTTAATACATAAGGTTAAAATTTTTTGCAAGCAAATTTTAAGCTAATAAACATTTTCACATAATATTTCAAATAAAAAACCAGTAAATTTTTAAGTTTTTTATTCATATAAGATTATTATAATCAGACAAATAATTTGACTTAA
>CAZBLP010000007.1:0-49250 GCA_964492825.1 uncultured bacterium | reverse complement strand
ATATCTATTAGATATTTTTTGTTGGTTTTCAGATGTAGCAGTTTTCATTGAATAACTATTTAAAAGTTATTTACAATCTCTTCAGCAAATTTACTGCATGTTACTTCAGTTGCATCAGGCATTTGTCTTGCAAGGTCATATGTTACTTTTTTGTTAAGAATAGCTTTTTTAAAAGCATTTTCAATCAAATCAGCTACTTTATCCTCGCCAATATGATTAAACATCATAACACCTGATAAGATTAATGAGCCGGGATTAACTTTATCAAGACCTGCATATTTAGGTGCAGTGCCATGTGTAGCTTCAAAAATAGCAATATTATCTCCAATATTTGCCCCAGGTGCAATGCCAAGCCCGCCAACCTGTGCAGCACATGCATCTGAAAGATAATCGCCGTTTAAATTTGATGTGACAATAACGTCATATTCGTCAGGTCTTAATAGAAGCTGCTGAAACATGGCATCAGCAATTCTGTCTTTTAAAATAATTTTATTATCAGCAGGTTTGTTTTCATAAGTAATGTAATTTTTAAATTCATTTTCCGCTATTTCATATGCCCATTTCATAAATGAACCTTCTGTATATTTCATAATATTGCCCTTGTGGACAATAGTAACACTTTTTCTGTTGTTGTCAATGGCGTATTGAAGGGCTCTTCTCACAATCCTTCGAGTTTTTTTTCGGCTAATTGGTTTTATGCCTATGCCGCTGTCTTCAGGTAAGGCAACTGAAAATTTTGCTTGTAGAAAATCTATTAACATTTTTGCTTCTTTTGATTTTGCTTCCCATTCAATGCCAGCATATACATCTTCGGTGTTTTCTCTGAAAATAACAATATTAAGTTTTTCAGGGTTTTTCATGGGATTAGGAACACCTTGATAATATTTTACAGGTCTTATACATGCGTATAAATCAAAGTATTGCCTTAAAGTAACATTTAAACTTCTTATCCCCCCGCCAATTGGTGTGGCAAGAGGACCTTTTATAACTATCTTTAAATCTTTTATTTTATTTAAAGTTTCTTCCGGCAAATATTGGCCAGTTTCATTAAAAGCTTTTTCACCTGCCAAAAGTTCTATCCACTGAATTTCAGCATTATTAACCTTTTTAAATGCTTCGTCAAAAACCAATTTAGATGCTTTCCATATATCAGGACCTGTACCATCTCCTTCAATATAGCCTATTTTATATGATTTCATTATTGCCTCCGTCAATTTTAATAGTTATTGGTCAAAAACTGATAATTTATATCAACTCTTCTAATCTAAAATAAGATTTTATTTACTTCATATTTTCAGTTAAATTTTGTTTTTCCAATATAATATTTTTTAATTCTTTTGCTTTTTCAAAGTTGGGGTCTATATTTTCAATCTGCTCTAAGTAAAAAATGGCAGTGTCAAAATTATCTTGTAAATAAGACAAACCTGCCATTGAATAAATTACATTTATATCTTTGGGATGTTTTTCCAGATATTTTTTTAAATATTTTTCTAACAATTCAAATTTATTTTTTTCTAAAGCTATTTTTTCTAAAATTATCAGCAAATTTACATTTTCTATATTAATGTCTAAGGCTTTTTCAACATACTCCAGGGCTTCTTTTTTTTCTCCTTTGTAAAATTTTGCTTCTGCCAGTCCGCTTAATGCGTTAAAGTTATTTTCATCAATACTTAAAGCTTTGTTAAAATATTCAATGGCTTTTTTATAATTTTGGTTTTTTATATTAATAAATCCAAGACCGATATATGCATTTGCATTTTGTGAATCTATCTTTAGTGCATTATTAAAATTTAGCTCTGCTTCTTTTATTTTGTTGAGTTTTAAATAGTTGTCACCTAATTCTGTGTAAATTTTGATTTTTAATAAATTGTCTGTATCGCTCATTTATGGCTCCTTGATGATTTTTATGAAAAATGCCTATAACCTAAATTATCAAATTTTTCAAACATATCTAAAATTTTTATTAATTCTTTTTTTTTGTTTAATATTTTACCTACTTTGCTTGTTTTTACCTTAAATTTTTTAGCTATATTTTTTATTTTTTCAGGATTTTCAGGAGAAGTAAATATTAATTGATATTCTTCACCGGAAAATAACGGAATTTTAAAATACTCATCTTGTAAAATGTTTTTTAGTTTTTTATAATTATTAGATTTTGGAATAATTTTTCCATAAATTTCCGCTGATTTTTTACTGCTTTTTAAAATATGAGATAAATCTTGCAAAAAACCGTCGGAAATATCTATCATGGCGTTAATTTTGCACTTTTTACATAACTGTTCAACAAATTTAGGATAAAGATTTTGAAAATAGTGTTTTTTTATAAAATAATTTTCAAGTATTTTATTTTCAATTTTTATTTTATTTAATATCAGTCTCAAACCTATTTCAGAGTCACCAAGATTTCCTGTAATATAAATATAATCACCTTTTTGAGCTTCATTTCTTAAAATAGGTTTTTCAAAATATGTTGTGCCGACAATTGTAATTGAAATAAAAAATTTTTCAGCTTTTGAAATATCACCTCCTGCTATGGTTACTTTATATTTTTTGCTGATTTTTTTAATACCATTAAGAAATGTTTTTATTTCAGCCTCACTTAAATATTCAGGTATGCCCAATCCGAGAAAAAAAAATTTTGGTTTCCCGCCACTTGATATAATATCGCTAATATTTGAAATTAAAGATTTAGCTCCTATTTCAAAACAGTTGTTGTTAATCTTAAAATGTACATCTTCTACTAAAATATCCTTGGATATTAGATTTATATTTTGATTTTTAAGAAATGCCGTATCATCGCCTATTAGTTTTGCATTGAACATTTTTTTTATAAGGTCAATTAACTGAAATTCATTCATTAATGAAATATACCTTCTAATCTTTTATTGCAGTTTTTACATTTCCCATCTGATAAACCTATAATCTCAACATAATAACCTTTTCTTTCAATTAGTAAAGCACCGCAATTATGACAATAAGTATTTCCTCCAGTGTTATCTCTTATATTGCCGGTATAAACATATTTCAGCCCTTCGGAAAGTCCGATTAACCTCGCATTTTTAACTGTATCAGGTGGTGTTGCCGGTGGCTGTGTAAGCAGATAGGTTGGATAAAAAGCAGAAACATGCCAGGGGATAGATGGGTCAACATTTTTAATGAATTTTGCAATATTTCTTAACTCTTGTTCTGTATCATTAAGTCCCGGAATGATTAAAGTGGTAATTTCCACCCAGATACCGCTCTCTTTTAAAGCTGCTATATTGTCAATGACCGGTTTTAATGATGCTTTGCAGATTTTTTTATAAAAATCATTGTTAAAGCTTTTTAAATCAACATTAATAGCATGCAACCAATTTTTTAAATCTGAAATAAGCTCTTTGCTCATAAACCCGTTTGAAACGAAAATATTTTTTATACCTTTCTCCAATGCCAATATACCTAAATCTTTAGCTGTTTCATAATATACAGTGGGTTCTGTATATGTGTATGATATCGAAGGCAGATGATTGTCAAAAACTTCATTAATCATGTTTGCAGATGTCATATTATAACCTATGATTTCAGCACGCTGGGATATTTCATGATTTTGACAATTTAAACATTTAAAATTGCAGCCTACTGTTGATATGGAATAAGTATAAGAACCTGGCAAAAAATGATATAGAGGTTTTTTTTCAACAGGGTCAATATTTTTTGCAACAATTTTATTATAAATAAGAGAATGCAAAGTACCGTCAATATTTTTCCTGACATTGCAAAGCCCTGTATGAGACGGTTTTATTACACAGAAATGATTGCAAAGTTTGCATTTTACATTCTTATTTTCAGTTTTTTCATAGAACATTGCTTCTTTCATTTATGCCTCCTACTAATTATTAAACCCAATGTTGAGGTTTAATAAGCATTATTCATAATTAAATGCTATTGTTTCCCAGATTTTTTTATAAATCATTACTGCTTCATCTGGCACAAAAAAATTTTTATTGTGAAGAGGAGGGTGATTGGCATTTTTAGCAATGCCAACTATAAAATAGACTCCTGGAATTTCCTTTAAATATTCTGAAAAATCTTCGGAGCCCATAACTTCAGTGTAATCTTCCACAATATCAAATTCTTTTTTTAATATGTTTTTTAATTTCTCTGTGGATTTTTTATTATTTATTACTGGCTCAGTTGTTAAATTAAAATTTATTTTTCCCGTTACATTATAAATTTTCTCTATGCTGCCTAAAATATCAAGCATTTTTTGCTTAATAAGTTTTTCAACGCTTTTGTCAAAAAATCTAAAAGTACCTGCGGCCTCAACTTTTTCAGGTAAAATATTCTTTGCAAATCCTCCTTTTATCATTGTAAAGGAAATTATTCCGCTTTCAACAGGATTTTTAAATCTGCTGATAATTTTCTGGCATAGATTTATATAATCAGCAATTGCAACTATAACATCATTTCCATATTGAGGAAAAGCTGCATGGGTGCCTTTTCCTTTTATTGTTAGGTCAAATGAGCCTGAGCCTGCCATTAATCTGCCATTTTTTAAACAAATTTTTCCTAATGCGTAATTAGGTTCGCCATGGAGGCCGTAAACTTCACTTACATTTTCAAGTGCACCATGTTTAATAACAAATTTAGCGCCAATACCTGTTTCTTCAGCTGGTTGGAAAATATATCTAATGTTGGTTTTTAATTTTTTCTTATTTTTATTTATGTTTGCAAGAGCCAAAAGCAATCCTGCAGTATGAGCGTGATGCCCGCACAAATGTTTGAAAATGGTATGGTGATCATCAAAAGGAAGAGCATCTATATCAGCTCTTATTGCAATTGTTTTTTTTGCATTTACATTAATAGTGCCAAAACATCCTGTTTTTAATTCTTTTTCAATTTTTATGCTGTGATTTTTTAAAAAATCTATAATATACCTGGTGGTTTTGAATTCCTGGAAGGAAGGTTCTGCAATTAATGTTAAATCATTTAATAATTTTACATTGTCATTCATTTAAAATTCCTTAAATTTCTGTTATTTGAAAAATTTTCTTTTATAAAACTCAATAATCTTATTTTCAGGAATATTACCTTCCAGTAAGAATAAAATCGAATCTGAATAATCTCTGTAATAAGATATTTTGCTGTTATCTGTTTTTATGAAACTACATCCCTGGATAGTTATCTTTTTGTCCTTTGATAAAGGCATTTTTGAAACAAATGAAAAATCCCATTCAAATGAAATCAGACTATTTTGAAAGATTTTGTTTTTAGGAATGAAATTATAATGTTCAGCTTCATTATGACATTTTTTTAAAAATTTTGCTATCTCTTTTTTCCCTTTAAACAAACCATAAAGGCAATCTATATAAGTAGCATCTTCTTTAAATAATTCCAAAAATTCTTTTTGATTATTTTCCTGGAAAAATTTGCAAAATTTGTCAGGTAAATCCATTTTATCTATTTTTATTCTTTAATGTTGTGATTTTACTATCTAACTATTCTTTTCCAAGCATATTATCTTTTAAGCTCTCAGAAGGCGGATCTTCGCCGAACCAAACAGAAAATATAGCGTTCATGAACAATTTGTTTTTTATGCAGCCTTTTAATTTATTTTTTATTTTTATACATGTGCCTTTCTCAGGCAGATAAGTGATTAATACCTCATCTCCTTCAATTAAATTTTCATTAAAATAGGAATAAAAAGTATTAAGCTCGTTTTTTATTTTGGGTAAAATATTTTTGGCATTGTTTTCAAAATCATCTTTAAAAGCATCTGTTATTTGTGAAGGTTTAACTTTGCTGTATATAAAATGCATTAATATTCTTTTAGGCATATCTTTTTCAATTATATCCTTTGCATTGGATGTTTTTTCAGGTAGATACAGGGCGCCAATATAGATTGTAAAAAAGAATTTCATTCTTTTACCTGCACCGTTTAAAATTAACTTATGATTTTCCACTGTAATTGAATCAGGTATTTTTACACCTTTAATTTCAAATGCAAAAATATTGGAAACTAAAAATAAAATAATGAGCAAAGAAAAAAAGAATTTTTTCATATTTATCCCTCCTAATTGGTTTGAAATTTAATGTTTAAAGTAAATTGAGTTGGCAGAGCATAAAAATTTTTAGGTCCCAAACTTTTGTCTGTTGCTCTGTGCAGTTACATTGTCTAATACTATTGACTATATTTTTTAATATCCATTTTATATTAACAAGTCAAATTAAAAATTATTTTGATTTTTAATGAAGTGAAATGACGATAAAATTGGTAGCGGGGGCCGGATTTGAACCGACGACCTCTGGGTTATGAGCCCAACGAGCTACCAAACTGCTCCACCCCGCGTTAAGGAAGTGACTTATAAACCAATTAATTTTCAATGTCAAGTTTTTTGTTGTTTGTGTTAGTATGGAAGATATTGTATGTTTGATTGAGAATAAAAAATATTTTTTAAAAATATTTTCTTGACAGTTTACGTAAAGTTTTGCTATATCTTGACAGAAATAAAAAATAGTTTGATTTGGAGGATAGATATGGGATTAAATTTTGATTTAAATGAAGAGCATAATATTTTAAGGCAAAGTGTTAGAAATTTTGCTGAAAATGTTATTAAACCAGTAGCTCAGGAGCTTGATGAAAAAGAGGAATTTTCAGAAGAAATTACAAAAGAAATGGGGAAAATGGGTCTCTTAGGCATGTTTGTGTCTCCTGAATATGGTGGCTCGGGTCTTGATTATGTTTCATATATTATTGCTGTTGAAGAGCTTGCAAGGATTGACGGTTCGCATGCAGCTACAATTGCAGCAGGTAATTCTCTTGGTATTGGACCAATTTATTATTTTGGTAATGAAGAACAGAAAAAATACTGGCTGCCACCTCTTTGTAAAGGAGAAATTTTAGCTGCTTTTGGGCTTACAGAGCCTAATGCCGGTTCAGATGCTGGTAATTCACAAACAACTGCTGTTTTAGACGGAGATGAATGGGTTATAAATGGCAGTAAAATATTTATTACAAATTCTGCAACTGATATGACAGGGGTGATAATTATACAGGCTGTTACAGGGAAAAGAGATGATGGCAGAAAAGAGATTAGTTGTTTTTTAGTTCCTGCTGATGCAAAAGGTCTTACAAAAAGGGCAATGAAAGGTAAATTAATGTGGAGATCTTCAAATACAGGTGAATTGTTTTTTGATGATCTTAGGGTTCCTAAAAAAAATATGCTGGGTAAGCAGGGAGAAGGTTTTCATCAAATGCTTTCAACTCTTGACGGAGGCAGGTTGAGTATTGGTGCAATGGGATTAGGCGGTGCGCAAGGTGCTTTTGAACTTGCTGTGAGATATGCAAAAGAGAGGGTACAGTTTGGTCAGCCAATAGTTAATTTTCAAATAAACCAATTTAAAATTGCAGATATGGCAATGGAGATAGAACTTGCAAGAAACTTACTGTATAAAGCTTGCTGGTTAAGAGATAATGGCAAGCCATTTGCCAAACATGCTGCCATGGCTAAACTATACTGCTCTGAAGTTATGAAAAGAGTTGCAAATGAAGCTGTTCAGTTGCACGGTGGATACGGATTAATGAAAGAATATAATATTGAAAGATTTTTCAGAGATTACAAGTTACTTGAAATAGGTGAAGGTACTTCAGAAGTTCAAAGGATTGTTATTTCAAGATATGTTTTAAATGAATTTTAATATGGATGAAATTATTTTTGAAGTAAAAGAAAAAATAGCTTTTATAACCATAAACAGACCTGGAAATCTAAATGCTCTAACTGATGATATAATTGATAAGCTGGAAAGTTTTATTGATAAATTAGCTATTGATAAGTCTGTTAGATTTGTTATTTTAAAGAGCAATGGTAAGGCTTTCTGCTCAGGAGTTGATGTTAAAGGGAAAGAATATAACCCTCTTAATGCAAGAGAGTTTCTCATTAAATTAAACAGAGTTTTTAATAAATTGGAATCTCTGCCTCAGCCATCCTTATCTCTTGTTCAAGGCGCGGCAGTTGCAGGAGGTTTTGAGCTTGCTTTGTCAACTACCTTCAGGTTTGCCACTAAAAATGCCAAATTTGGTTTGCCTGAAGTTAAATTAGGTCTTGTTGCAGCAGGAGGAGCATCATTCAGGTTGCCCAGGCTTATTGGTCTTGGCAGGGCACTTGAGATTGCATTAACAGGAGATTTGATTTTAGGAGAAGATGCATACAATACAGGTCTGGTAAACAGATTATTTGACAATTACGATGATATGATGAAAGGCTCAGAAGAATTTGCAAATAAGATTGTTTCAAATGCACCTCTTGCATTGGAATTTGTAAAAGATTCATTTTATCATAATGTTAATAATCCGAAAGAATTGGCAACATTATTGGAAATCCTCTCTGCAAGCGTTAATCATTATTCAGAAGATAAGAAGGAAGGAATAAAAGCTTTTTTTGAAAAAAGAAAGCCTGAATTTCATTATAAGTAAGTTTAATTTGTAAAGGTTTTCAGATATAAAATGATAAATCAAATGAAAATGAAATTTTAATTGAAAAAGTTAATTCATTGGAGATAAAATGAAGATAGGTATTAAAGGAAAAGGTTTTTATATTCCTGAAAAGAGGGTGAGTTTGGAAGATATTGCCCAGAAGGCAGGTATTCATCCTAAAGTAATAGAAGCAATTGGCTCTGAGACAGTATCTGAGGCAAAAGATAATGAGCTACCTTCAGATATGGCGGTAATTGCTGCAAAAAAGGCAATAGAAGATGCAGGAATAAATCCTCTTAATATTGATATTATAATAAATTCTCCAGCAGGACTTCAAGATTATATTATTCCGCCAATTAGCGGAAAAGTGCAATATGAAATTGGTGCTGAAAATGCAGTATGTTTTGATTTAGTTCAAGGTTGCTGCGGAATGCTTACAGGTATTCAGATAGCTAAAAATTATGTTTTATCAGGAGAAGCAGAGAATATTTTAGTTGTTTCATCAGACAAATGGAGCGGCTTTACAAGCTATCACTCTGCAGACGCGGTTATTTTCGGTGATGGCGCAGGTGCTGTGGTTATTGGGAAAGATAGCGATGGTCTTATAGTTGAAGATTTAATGTTTAAAACAAATGGAAAGTACTTTGACCTGTATGGAATTGAAAATGGTGGAGTTAAGAACATAGATTTAAGAAATAGTATAATTTATAAATGTTTAAAACCTGATGTTGCAAAAAAGGAATTTAAAGATATTTACATGAATGAATTTATAAATATTGCAAAAAAAATTTTAAACAAAAACACTTTAAAAGTTGAGAATATAGATTATTTATCAATAGTAAATGCCAATTTAAAACTTTTGGAGTATATTTGCAGTAAACTGAATTTTCCATTAGAGAAAAGCTCTGCTGAATATTTAAAAAAACATGGTCATATAGGCGGTTTTGATATATTTTACAATATATTTTTAGCAAAACAAGATGGAAAGCTCAAAAAAGGTGATAAAATTTTGCTTTTAAATGCAGGTATTGGTTTTACGTGGGGCGCAGGCATTTTAATACAATAATAAGTTATTCTGGATATGCTCTGTTTCTATAACCTATTATTTCAGTTAAAACAAACTTTGAACTGATTTTGGGGGATGTTATGAATAAAGATGAAACTATAAAATTAATATTGGATGGTGTTAGAAGGATTATAGGCCATTACGGTTTATGGTTTTCTGAAGTTGTTCATCAATTGGGTATTGAAAAAGCTCTTGAAATTGAAAATACAGCAGGTGACAATAGCTTTAAAATTCAAATTAACAGGCTTGCTAAAACTTTTGGATTTAAAATAGATGAAAATGGGGTTCCTGATTTTTTAAAAAATAAATCAGAAGATGAATTAAAAAGTATTTTAAAGAATATTGCCATAAATTGGCTTGCAAATGATGGAGTTTGGTTTCAGGCAGTGGAAAACTCTTTTGGAATGAATGATGCCAAAAGATGTAATGATAGCTGTTGGACAAAATATTCTCCATATGAAGCAATAAGAATAAAAAAAATTCTTAATTTGCCTGAGAAAGCAGGTATCAAAGGTCTGAAAAAAGCACTTCAATTCAGGATGTATTCTTTTATTAATAAACAATCAATTGAAGATGTTAATGAAAATAAAATTATTTTTAAAATGAATGACTGCAGAGTGCAATCTGCCCGCAAAAGAAAAGGATTAGAAGATTATCCGTGTAAAAGCGCAGGGTTAGTAGAGTATGCATATTTCGCATGGACAATTGATCTAAGGATTAAGACTAAATGTATTGCTTGTCCACCTGATACACATCCAGAAGAATATTATTGTGCCTGGGAATTTTATATTGATTAATTTTAAAAATTGTGTATAATGTATGTAATATAGCAATTAAAAATAAGGTTGATAAGTCTTATGAATGCACCTCAATTAAAGATCCTTATTATTGATGATGATAACCAGGTTTGTGAAATTCTGAGTGACTACTTTGAATTCAAAAAAATCTCTTCAAAATCAGTTAGTACACTAAAAGATGCACTATCTTTAATGGAAAAAGACGATTTTAATATGATTTTTTTAGATAACATACTTCCAGATGGTAATGGAGTGGATTATTTAAAAAAAGGTTATTTTAAGAAAAAAAATTCATTTATTGTATTAATGACAGGTCTTTTCAAAAGTGATTTAATAAAAGACACTCTAAAGGCAGGTGTTGATGAATTTATATTAAAACCTTTTAAATTAAACGATATAGACAGATTGTTATTTAAAGCTAAGAATTTTATTGAATCATTTTATGATTTTGAAGCAGCTGTTGAGAAATTAGAATATTTTAATGTCAGGTTCGCTATTGATAATAATATAAACCTTGTAAAGGGTGTAGGAAAAATAATATTGAGAAATGTTGTAGATGCAGGATTCTTTGATAATGAAAGTCAGCCATTAATTGCACTGTCAGAGGTTCTTTCCAATGCAATTTACCATGGAAATTTGGAATTATCCTCTGAAATAAAAGAAAACTCCTTTATTGATTTTCAAAAAGAAGCAAATAAAAGAGTACATTTGGAACCTTATAAGAATAGAAAAGTTTATATTAACAGTTATTTTGACAAAGAAAGGTTTTTTATAGAAGTAAAAGATGAAGGTAAGGGTTTTGATTGGAAAGGTTTAATTAGAAAATTGAATTTAGTAATGGAAACAAATTTGCCTTATGGTAGAGGCATATTTCTTTTAGTATCAATATTTGATGAAGTTTTTTGGAATGAAAAAGGCAATGAAATAACTTTAATTAAATATAAAAGTAATTAATTATAGTTGACCAATCATAAGTAAAATCAAAAAATATTCTGGTTTTAATCTGTGAATTTCCCTATATTTCTGAAAATTTTTTTAAAACTCAAATAAAAGTTGTAAAAAAATTTATCTTATGTTAATTTTTATTTTATGAAAAAATTATACAATTCAGAAGAAATTAATTGGATGCTTGAAAGAATGGCAATTGAAATTCTTGAAAAGAACAGAGGTATGGTTGATTTTGCAATTGTGGGAATAAGGACAAGAGGGGTATACATTGCCAAAAGAATTAAAAAAATTATAGAAAGAATTTCTGGTAAAAGTTTGGATTTTGGAATAATAGACATTACACTTTACAGGGATGATTTATCAATTGGTACTCATAGTCCTGAAGTTAAAAGTACGGAAATTAATTTTAACATTGATAACAGAGTAATAATTTTAATTGATGACGTGATATATACAGGCAGGACCACAAGAGCATCAATAGATGCAATTTTTGATATTGGCAGGCCTAAAATGATACAACTTGCAGTATTAATAGACAGGGGGCACAGAGAAGTTCCCATACAGCCTGATTTTATAGGGAAATTTATCCCAACATCGAGAAAAGAGAGAATTTTTGTTAAATTAAAAGAAACAGACGAAATTGATGAAATTTTAATAGGAAAATTATAAAAAATGCGTAATCTTTTATCAATCAAAGATTTGAGCAAAGAAGAAATTATTTTATTAATAGAGCAGGGTTTTTATTTTAAGGAGATAAATAAAAGACCTATTAAAAAAGTCCCTACACTTCGTGGGAAAACTGTAGTTACCTGTTTTTATGAGCCAAGCACAAGGACAAGGCTTTCATTTGAAATTGCAGCTAAAAGATTAAGTGCAGATACAATGAATATCTCTAAAAGTGGCAGCAGTGTGGAAAAGGGAGAGACTCTTGTTGACACTGTTAAAAATATTGAAGCTATGAGTCTGGATTTGTTAATTATGAGACATCCTGCCACAGGTGCTCCTCATCTTGCTTCTCAAGTTTTGAAATGCCCTGTAGTAAATGCAGGTGACGGCATTAATGAACATCCCACCCAAGCTTTGCTTGATGCAATGACTATTTATGAAAAAAGGAAAACTTTGGATGGCTTAAAGGTAATTATTATAGGTGATATTTTACACAGCAGAGTTGCAAGATCAAATATTTTTCTTTTGAATAAATTTAACATTGATATTTATGTTTATGCTCCACCTATGATGTTGCCTAAAGATATTGAAAAGTTGAACGTTAAAGTTGTGAAAGATTTAAAAAAGGAAATTAAAAATGCTGATGTTGTAATGATGCTCAGAGTACAGATGGAGAGGCAGAGCAGAGCATTATTCCCCTCTATTAGAGAATACAGCAATTTTTACGGATTTTCTTACAACATGTTGCAATATCTAAAAAAAGATGCCATACTAATGCATCCGGGGCCTATTAACCGAGGTGTGGAGCTTAATCATTTTGCTGCGGATTCTGAATTTTCTGTGATTTTGGATCAGGTGGAGAACGGGGTTGCTTTAAGAATGGCTGTTTTATATATGTTAATAGGAAGTTCCAAAATAGAGAATTAATATGATAATACTTAAAAACATAGATATTTTAAATTGTAAAAAAGGCATAGAAAAGTGTCTGAATATAGCCATTAAAGATGGCGTAATAATTGATATTTTCCCTGCTAACATAAAAAAAGAATATAATGATTTTGAAATTATTGATTGTAAAGAATTATTAGCTGCTCCATCTTTTGTGGATATTCATACTCATTTGAGGGAACCTGGTTTTGAATATAAAGAGACTATCCAGTCAGGAGCTGATGCTGCTAAAGCAGGCGGTTTTACTGATATTTGCTGTATGGCAAATACTAATCCTGTTTGTGATAATGAAAGTGTTGTAAAATATATAAAAGAAAAAGGAAAATCAACTCAAATAAATATATATCCTATAGCTGCTATTACAAAATCTTTAAAGGGTGATTCTCTTACTGAGTTTGGTCATTTGGTTGAAGCAGGTATTGTTGCTTTTTCAGATGATGGTGTTGATGTAAAAAATTCATTTATTCTAAAAACAGCATTTGAATATGCGGGTTTTTTTAATATTCCTATTTTTTGCCATTGCGAAGATAAAGATTTAGTGGCTAATGGAGTCATGAATGAAGGGTATTTTTCCACTGTTTCAGGGCTTAGAGGTATTCCTTCAATTTCAGAAGAAGTAATGGTTTTCAGAAATATAAAAATAGCTCAGTATAGTAATGCACACATCCATATCTGTCATGTAAGCAGCAAAGGAAGTATTGAGATAATTAAAAAGGAAAAGCAAAATTATAATAAAATTTCCGCTGAGACCTGTCCTCATTATTTGATTTTAACTGATAAAGATGTTTCAGAGAGTAACTATAATCCTAATTTTAAAATGAACCCTCCTCTCAGAAGTGAGTCTGATAAAAACAGTTTAATTACAGCAATTAATAATGATATTATTGATTGTATTGCTACTGACCATGCGCCTCATGCAGTGCATGAAAAGAGAAAAGAATTTGAATATGCTCCTTTTGGTATTATAGGACTGGAAACAGCTTTTGCTGTTTCATATAAATTGGTTTTGGATAAAAAAATAAGTCTTGAAAAATTAATTGCAAAATTGAGTATTAATCCTGCTAAAATTGTAGGTATTCAAAAAGATGAATTAGTAAAAGGCGCAAAAGCAAATATTACAATTTTAGATTTAAATTTGGAAAAGGTTTATGAAGAAAAAGATATAGTTTCAAAGAGTAAAAATTCACCTTTTGTTGGTACAAAATTAAAAGGCTGGCCTGTTATGACAATTTGCAATGGAAAAATTGTTTTTAAAAAAGAGGATTTAGTATGAGAGATAAAGCTGTTTTAGTCCTATCTGACGGAACATATTTTAATGGATATTCATTTGGATACAATGGCGATACCAGTGGTGAAGTTGTTTTTAATACCAGTATGATAGGATATCAGGAGATTATCACAGACCCTTCATATGCAGGACAAATTGTTACCATGACTTATACTCAAATAGGTAATTACGGGATAAATTTTGAAGATGTGGAATCTGGCAAAATTTATGTTGAAGGATTTATTGTAAAAGAATATCAGGATTATCCGAGTAACTGGAGATGTAAACAGACATTGGCCGAGTATCTAAAAAAAGAAAAAATCGTTGCAATTGAAGGTATTGACACAAGGGCTCTTGTAAAACATATAAGAGATTATGGAGCTCAGCAGGGAATTATTTCCACAACGAACTTTAATATTTCAGAGTTGAAAGAGAAAGCATCAAAGCTTCCTTCTTTGGAAGGACAAAACCTTGTAGATAAAGTTAGTTGTGAAGAAAGTTATAAATGGTCAGAAGGTGATTGGGACATAGAAAAAGGATATGGAGAAATTAAAAATAGTAATGATTATTTTGTAGTTGCATATGATTTTGGTATTAAAAGAAATATTTTGAGATTGTTTACAGAAAGAGGAATAAAAGTTGTTGTTGTCCCAGCTGATACATCTTATAAAAAGGTTTTATCAATGAATCCTGATGGAATTTTTTTGTCAAATGGCCCCGGAGATCCTGCTGCTGTTGATTATGCAATAGAAAATGTTAAAAATTTAATAGGCAAGAAACCACTATTTGGAATATGTCTTGGCCATCAGATATTAGGATTGGCAATAGGTTGTAAAACATACAAATTAAAATTCGGACATCACGGAGGCAACCAGCCTATTAAGAATTTATCAACTAATAAAGTTGAAATTGCAGCAGAAAACCATGGATTTGCAATTTCTGAAGATAGTGTACCTGATTATGTTAAAATTACCCATAAAAATCTTAATGATGGTACAATAGAAGGAATAAAATCTGATGATTACAAATTTTTTTCAGTACAGTATCATCCTGAAAGCTCTCCTGGACCTCATGATTCAAGGTATTTATTTGATAAATTTATAAAGTTTATGGATTTAAATAAGGAGAAATAGAATGAATATAGCTATAATAGGTTCAGGTTATGTTGGGCTGGTTACAGGTACATGTTTTGCAGATCTTGGCAATAATGTTGTTTGTATTGATAATGACATCAATAAAATTCAAAAATTAAAAAATGGTATTATTCCTATATATGAACCTGGACTTGATAATTTAATAAAGGTCAACAGAAGAGAAGGCAGATTAGAATTTAGCGAAGATATTTCATATGGTGTAAAAAAAAGTGAGATAATTTTCATTTGTGTTGGTACGCCTCCAAAGGAAGATGGTGGTGCAGATTTAACAGCCATTGAAAATGTTGCAAAGGAAATAGGTGCAAATCTTGATGATTATAAACTTATTGTGGAAAAGAGCACTGTTCCGGTCAGAACAGGAGAATGGCTAAGAGAAACAATAGAAAAATTCAATATTAATAAAACTCCTTTTGACGTTGCTTCTAATCCTGAGTTTTTAAAAGAAGGGACAGCTATTAATGATTTTATGAATCCTGACCGAGTTGTTATAGGTGTTAATGAAGATAAAGCTGCTCAAATTTTGGTGAAATTGTATGAACCGTTAAATGCACCTATTTTGGTTACAGATATAAATAGTGCAGAAATTATAAAGCATGCTTCCAATGCATTTCTTTCAATGAAAATATCTTTTATAAATGCAATAGCAAACATTTGTGACCTATCAGGTGCAGATGTTAAAAGAGTGGCAAAAGGTATAGGCCTTGATGCAAGAATAGGAGAGGCTTTTTTAAATGCAGGTATAGGGTTTGGCGGTTTTTGCTTCCCTAAGGACTTAGATGCCTTTATTGCTATAGCTAAAAAATTGGGATATGATTTTAATTTACTTAAAGAAGTTAGAAATATAAATAATACTCAAAAGCTTATTCCTGTGAGAAAATTGGAGAGTGTTTTTGAAAATTTGGAAAATAAGCAGATAGGCTTTTTAGGATTGGCTTTTAAGCCTAATACAGATGACATGAGGCTCGCTCCTTCAATTGATATTATTAATTCATTAACAGAGAAAGGAGCTTCTGTAAAAGCCTATGATCCTGTGGCAACTGATAATGCAAAGAAAGTTTTGCCGGGTAATGTACAATTTTGTTCTGATCCTTATGAAGTTGCAAAAGATTCAGATGCTTTAATTTTTGCTACAGAGTGGAATGAGTTCAGATTTCTGGATTTTCTAAAAATCAAAGAATTAATGAGAGATAATGTTATAATTGATGGCAGGAATCTTTTTGAGCCTAATAAAATAAAAAAATTAGGTTTTAAATATTTTGGAATAGGAAGAGGGTAAGTGAGAAAAAGTTTTTATTGGGTAATAATATTACTTTTTATATTTTTTGTGAAAGGTTATGCTGATGTAATAGACGGTATAGCAGCTATTGTTAATAATGAGATTATTTATATTAGTGATTTAAATTATGCATTGAAGCCTTATAAAATGAAACTTCAGCATTTACCCATTGCAAAAGAGAAAAAGATTAAACAATTGAAAATGATAAAAAAGCAATTACTTGATAATTTGATAAATGAAAAGTTAATTGAACAGAAAGCCAAAGAATTGAATTATACGGTTTCAGAAAAAGATGTGGATATTTTAATTCAAAATATTTTAACTGAGCAGCACATAACACTTTCGGAATTGAAAGAATCTTTAAAGCAGAGCAATGTATCATATGAATATTACAGAGAAAAGCTTAAAGGAGAGCTAATAAGAGCAAAAGTTGTAAATTTTTATGTAAAAAGCTCCATTCAGATACAAAGTAAAGAAATAGAAAAATATGTAAAAGAACATCTTTTGCCAAAGAATAAAGATATAAAATATCATATAAAACAGATTTTCTTCAAAAATTACAATAAGGAAAAAGTGGATTTTATTTTGAAGTTATTAAATAAAGAGCCTTTTTCCAAAGTGGCTCGACAGTATTCAGAAGGACCTTTTAGAGATGTTGGAGGTGAGTTGGGGTTTTTTAAAAAAGGTCAGATGCTTCCTGCAATAGAGCATATTGTGGAGAAAATGAACCCTGGTGAAATTAAATTTGTGAAATCACAACACGGATATCATATAATTAAATTAGTTGAAATTAAAAGTAAAAAAATAGATAAAACTGTTTTGTATAAAAGAGCTGAAGAAATTTTAAAAAGGAAAATGCTTGATAAAAAATTAAATGAATGGTTGCAAAATTTGAGGCAAAAGGCAGTAATTATAAAAAAAATATAGCTATTACAATTGGGGATCCAGGTGGAATAGGTCCTGAAATTGCCATTTCAGTTTTTAATCATGAAGTTTCAGAAAATAGTAATATCTTTTTAATAGGAAATTCCCAACTCTTTATAAAAGCCAAAAAACTTAAAAATATTAATAAAGATGTAAATATAATTGATAGTGTTGATAAATTTGTTCCAGGTAAAATCAATATTATTGATATTCCTGTAAAAGGTAATATTTCTTTTAATAAAACCTCAAAAACAAATGGAGAATTGGCTTTTACCTCCATAAAATACGCAATAACTCTTGCAAATCAGAAAAAAATAGATGCAATTGTTACTTCACCAATTAGCAAAGAAGGTTTAAAATTAGCAGGTTTCGATTTTCCCGGACATACGGAAATTTTAGCTTATTATACGAATACTAAAAAGTATAGAATGTTATTTGTTTCAAAATATTTAAACATTCTACTTCATACCATCCACATACCATTAAAGGATGTATCTGCAAAAATAAGAGAAGTAAATCTTGAAGATACTATTGTAATGGGATATGAATTTTGTAAAAACTATTTAAAAAAGAAAAATCCCATAATTTATATTTCCGGCTTAAATCCTCATGCAGGTGAAAACGGAAATATAGGAAATGAAGAAAAAGAATATATAATACCAATTATGAAAAAATTTGATTATATTGATTTAAAAGGTCCTTTTCCGCCTGATACGATTTTTTTTAATGCCCTTCAGAATAAACCTGACCTTGTTATTGCAATGTATCATGACCAAGGACTTATCCCATTGAAATTGATAGATTTTTATGGTGCTGTTAATGTGACACTTGGTATACCTTTTATTAGGACATCTCCTGATCACGGCACAGCATTTGATATAGCATGGCAAGGTATTGCAAATAATAAAAGCATGCTCAATGCAGTTAAACTTGCTGTTTTTTTTGTCAGATAAGTTGGTTTTAAAAACATATTTTAAAAACAACAATCTGTTTTATTGCTGTTTTATTTTTAAATAAGCCATATCCCCAAAATTAATATATATTAATTTTTTTCTTTATTTTTAATATTTTTTATTGACAAAATAATAAAATAGTATTATATTTACCTCAATATATTTTTAGGAGGGATATGATGCCTAAAAGAGAAAAAACAGAATATACCATTCAAGCTGTAATGAACGCATTGGAGCTCCTTGAGCAGTTTAAAGGTGATGTTAACGAATTAGGTGTTACTGAACTTAGCAAGAGGTTGAGTTTACATAAAAATAATGTTTTCAGATTACTTGCCACTCTTGAAGCCAAAGGATATATTGAACAGAACAAATTAAATGAAAATTACAGATTAGGTGTCAAATGTCTGGAATTGGGACAAAATTATCTGAAACAAACAGGTTTATTAAGACAGGCAAGGCCAATTATGGAAGAATTAGTTGCCCAATGCAATGAGAATGTTTATTTGTCTGTATTAAGAGGTTCTAAAGTTGTATATATAGATGTTGTAGAAGCTAATCAACCTGTAAGGGTTGTTTCTCGTATAGGCTCACAGCTTCCTCCATACTGTTGTGCTTCAGGTAAAGCTCAGCTTGCAGTTTTGCAGGAAATAGGTGAAGATTTAGAAAAATATCTTCCTGCGCCTTTAAAGCCTTTAACTGCCAATACTAAAACCAATGCAGCAGAAATTTTTAAAGAACTGGAATTAATTCATCAAAAAGGTTTTGCTATTGATGACGAAGAAGTTGATGTTGGTGTTAGATGTGTAGGTGCTGCTATTAGAGATTATACCAAGAGAGTTATTGGTGCCATTAGTATTTCAGGACCATTAAACAGAATGTCATTTGAGAGAATAGGTAAAGAGTTAGGTCCGGCAGTGGTTGAAGCAGCAAGGAAAATATCTGAGAAATTAGGTTTTTTTATTGATGTTTAAAGAATTCTGTTAAATTTTTTGCAATTTTATCATTTAAAAAAGGCAGATTTTTAAGCTCATTAAAATTTGCCTTTTTTATTTCATCTAAGGTTTTATAATGTTTTAACAATTCTTTAGCTCTTTTTTCTCCAATGCCTTTAACCTTTAAAAGTATAGATGTAAAGATTTTATTCTCTTCTCTTTTTTTATGAAAGGTAATTGAGAATCTGTGAACTTCATCTCTAACCTGCATTAGTAAATTTATTATATCAGTTGAACGATTTAAATTTAGACAATTTTTTCTGTTTGGAATGTATATTTTATCAATTTTATATTCTTTATCTTTTGCTATTGAAATAATATCGATTTTACCTGCCAAGTTGTTTTCATGCAATACTTTTTTGGCAATATTTAACTGTCCCTTGCCACCATCTACTAAAATCAGGTCAGGAAAGTTATCTGTGTCTAAACATTCATTTATGCTCCTTTTAATAATTTCATATGTCATTTTAAAATCATCTAATTGATTTTCTTCCACTGTCTGTATAACATATTTTCTATATAATTTTTTTTCAGGAACTCCGTTAATGAAAACAACTCTTGTGCCAACAGATGATTTTCCCTGAAAAGTTGCAATATCAAATGCATCAATTCTTAGAGGTATATTTTTAAGATGCATTTTCTGCTTCATTCTCACAAATATCCCCTCTTTAATTAGTTTTCTTTTAATACTTTCTTCAATATTCTCTTTTGAAAGAGCCAATAATTTGAAGTCTTCGGAATTTTGTGACGGGAATATTATATTAACTTTTTTTTTGAATTTTTTTATAAAATATTCTTTAAGTAATGTTGTATCAATTTTTTTATTAATAACAATTTTGTCAGGAACATTTTTGTTTATTGAATAGTATTGAGTCAAAAAATCTTCAAAAATGTTATTGGAAAAGGTAGTTTCATTATTAAAAGAAAAAAAATTTGACTCTAACATTTTGCCGTTTCTGCTTCTTAATACTTGAAAAAAAATATTCTCTTCACATAACTTAAAATAAAAAATATCTTTATCAAAAAGATTTGAAAATTCCATTAATTGGCTTTCATTTATATTTTCAAGGCTGTTAATTAAATCTCTAATTTTGGCTGCTTTTTCAAATTCAAGATCATTACTTAATTGATTCATTTCTTTTTTTAAAAGTAAGATTAATTTGTTATTTTTTCCTTTTAAAAAAAGTATAACCTTTTTTATGTTTTTTCGGTAATCTTCTGCGGATATTTTATTACAGCATGGAGCTGGGCATATATTTAATTGATAATTAAGGCAAGGTCTGTTCCTGTTTTTAAATTTTTTATCTGAACATCTTCTTATATGAAAATTTTTTTGTATGAAATTTAACACATATTTCAACTTAAGTGCAGATGTATATGGCCCGAAATATACGGCGTTTTTATTCCTTTTTTGACGTGTAATCTTTATTGAAGGAAATTTTGATAATATATCAACCTCTATATATGGATAGGTTTTATCATCAATAAGTTTTATATTATAAGGAGGTTTATGTTTTTTTATTAAATTGTTTTCTAAAATTAAAGCTTCTATTTCATTATTTGTAACAATCCATTCTATGTGCTTAATTTTTTTAATAAGAAAGGCGGTTTTTAAATCTTTAATATTTTTTTGGAAGTATGATTTAACTCTTTTTTTGAGATTTTTTGCTTTGCCAATGTATAAAATTTTATCTCCATGTTTAAAAAAGTAAATACCTGGTTTCTCAGGTAAAATATTAATATCAATCATCACTGATTTTTTGCAGAAAAGTATCAAGAATTCTTGAAGTAGCACCCCAAATTAAATATTCTTTGTAATAATAAAAGGTGTTAAAATATAATTTCCCATTAATTTTTAAAGGAACTTTAGCTTTGATTTTTGAATTAAAAAAATGATTTATAGGGATTAAGATTACCCTTTTAACTTCAGATTTATTGATTTTTAAGCTAACCTCTTTTTTTAAAGTTTTTGCTACATAGGTATGAACTAAAAAATTACTTGAAACTGTATTTTGAACAGGTAATTTATCTATAATTTCATAATAATTTTTTTTTAATCCTATTTCTTCTTCTACTTCCCTTATAGCAGTATCAAGGAAATTTCTATCTAACTCAGGATCAAATTTACCTCCGGGAAAGGAAACTTCTCCGGAGTGTTGTTTTAAATTTTCAGTTCTTTTAATGAAAATGATTTGACTGTTATGAATAATTAGTAGTACTGCAGCATCTATCATTTAAAAATTTTTTTAATCCCCCTTACTGCTTGCTGAATTCTCATTTCATTTTCAACAAGAGCGAATCTGACATACTTATCTCCATATTCACCAAAACCGATACCAGGTGATACAGCCACTTTTGCTTCGTTAATTAAAAATTTTGAGAATTCGAGAGAACCCATATGAATATATTGCTCTGGAATTTTTGCCCATAAAAACATGGTGGCTTTTGGAGAGGTGACCTCCCAACCAACTTTGTTTAAACCTTCTACAAGCTTGTCTCTTCTTTTTTTGTAAATTTCATTAATTTCCTGAACACAACTTTGATCTGATTTTAAAGCTGTAATGGCGGCTATTTGTAAAGGTTGAAAAACTCCATAATCCAAATAACTTTTTATTCTTGTAAGTGCATGTATAAGTTTTTTATTGCCAAGTGCAAAACCCAATCTCCAGCCAGCCATGCTGTAAGTTTTTGACATGGAATAAAATTCAACGCAACAGTCTTTGGCTCCTTTTACCTGAAGTATGCTTGGTGGTTTATATCCGTCAAAAGCTATATCAGCATAGGCAAGATCATGTATAATAAACATGTTGTTCTCTTTGGCGAAATCAACTATTTTTTCAAAAAATTCAATATCAACGCATAATGTTGTAGGATTATGCGGAAATGATAACACTATATATCCCGGGATTGGCCAGGAATTTTTAACAACTTTTTCAATTTCTTCTATAAAATCCCTTCCTTCTTCAAAAGGTACGCTTCTAACATCCCCCCCTGCAATAATAATGGCGTAAGAATGAATGGGATAGCATGGATTTGGAACAATAGCGCTTGTGCCAGAATTGGTAATAGCAAGGACAAGATGGGAGTATCCCTCTTTTACTCCAATAGTTGCAATTGCTTCTGTCTCTGGATCAAGGTCTACACCGAACTGTTCTTTGTATTTGTCGCAAATAGCTGTTCTAAGCTTATATATGCCCTTAGATGCTGAGTACCTGTGATTACGAGGATTGTAAACAGCTTCTGCAACTTTATCAACAATATGCTGAGGAGTAGGTATATCAGGGTTACCCATTCCAAGGTCAATTATATCT
Source organism: uncultured bacterium (assembly GCA_964492825.1). GTDB lineage: Bacteria > DYJV01 > DYJV01 > DYJV01 > DYJV01 > CAZBLP01. Next base: position 26,496 of record CAZBLP010000007.1, on the reverse strand, counting down.
TCACCTTCTCTTCTTAATTTCATTTTTAAATCATTTACTATTGCAAACACATATGGTGGTAATCTTTTAATTCTTTCAAATTCTTCCATAAATTCCTCCTTATCCTCTGTCAAAAAATGGATTTTTACTTGTGGCACTTAAAGGTATTCCCAATACTATATTATACTCCTCAGGTAATATTTTCAAATCTCTGGCAGCTCTGCCTATGGAATACATTATCCGTGTATCAACTTTAAGAGCTGAAGCAGTATTTACTGCAGATGATACTGCTATACCCAAATCAACTATGTTGAAAAAACAGTTGGCTCCGGCTTCTGTACACTTTTTGCAGTTAGGAAATCCGCAATATCCACAGTCAGGCAAACCAAGAGGATTTTTCCTTACACCTACAAGTAGAATTGCATAAATACTGTCCGTACAGTTAAAATCTCTCACAAAAAAAGGAATATCCTTTTTTTCACCATAGTTTTTCATTTGAGTTCTTATTTTATCAATATCTTCTCCTGTAATAATTGCTGTAGCAATATTGTCTATTCCTTTGCTTTTTGGTGCTGTTCTTGCCGCAACTGACATAATTTTACCAATATTTACAACTCCTTCAATCTCAATATCATTTGAGAAATATATCATAATATAAATTCCTCCGAAAAAGTAATTATTAAAATTTTAAACCAAATGGATGTGTATGTCAATAATATTTGTGATTTTTCTGAAATTAATCTGTCAGCAAGATATGTAATTAAAAAAAATCAGAATTTTTAGATTATAACTATTCTATTTTTACATGATAAGTATTATATTTCACAGAATTTGTCTCAGGTAAAAAGTATCCGTAATAAACATCGAACTCCATGCCTGACAGGTTGCTCATATCAAATTCATCTGTTATATTTGAAAATGTTTGAGTGGATTCAAGAGTTGCATACGACATCCACCAATAAACCTGTTTGTTGTAAATTATACATATTGCAAGAGAGGCATCTTTGCCTACATCTGACGAAGGAATTTGCATTTGCGGTTTAATTTTGCCGGTATTTTCGGAAGATACTGTTATAATGTTTTGCAAAGGCTCTGGTTGGTCAACACTTGCATTGTCCGCATCAACGGCACTTTGAGGTTCGTCTGGAGCAAGATTTACAACTGAGTCAAGTTCTGATTTGTTGGGGTCATAAGGGTAACCGTCTTTATAATTAGGTACATTGTCTCCATCATAATCTGACATATTGTCATATTTCTTTTCAATATTTTTTTCATCACTGTACAAATTGCCGGCTGTATCGTAAACAGATATTTCTATTTTATGTTCCCCTTTTGTCACATCCGGAATTAACAGCTTTCCTGTTGAAATATCATAGTATTTGCTGGCGTTGTCTCCGTTTAATACAGTGTTATTATCTATTTTTACAGTAAGAGTTTTGTTGTCAATTCCAGAAAAATCATCTTTTATTGTTGCATAAAGATAATTGTCAAGTAATTCGTCCTTGTCGTTTAAATTTTTATATTTTACTTCAGGCTTTGTCCTGTCATATCCTATTCCGTAAATTCCGTTTGTAGTAACATTGTCATAAGATACTTTATTGTTTGCTGCATCAAGTTCACCGCCTACTTTTACAAATTTATGGTCAATACTTCTGAATTTCCATATGAAAAAATATATTTCGTCTGCTTCTGTCAAACCTGCATTTGATAAATCGTCTGAATCATAATTGAATGTTATCTCTCCAGATGCAAAAGAATCAACAAGTTCTTCATTGCTATCGTAAATATTTACAAGTCCTGCTTCTCCCACACTGCCGGAGTTGTTGTCATTAAGAGCGGCAAAAGATATTAATGCTGAAAGAGTTGATTTTGGAATTTTGGAAAATCTATTTCTTTTTGATTTTTCAGATGACCAAGGTGTAAAAGTTGTTAAAAACGCATTATATCCTGCTTCTAATTTATCAGCACCAAACCTCAAAACAGCTTTGCCTGATGTAATTACAGTATCAACACCTTCCTGCACAACTTTTTTCACTTTATTGTACAGATCTGCAACTTTGTCTTTTAAATAATCAAGAGTCAGTTTCAAAATATCTCCGAGAGTCTTGTCAGGATAAGTTGTGTTAATATTGGTCTGATCTTCTACTATTGCCATACCTTGTGAAAGTGAGTCTATTTTATATCGTTTCTCAAGTTTTCTCTCATGCTCAAGATAATTAAAATGTGCTCCTATTCCAAAATTAAGTCCTAAACCCAAACCTATTTCAAATTCATAAGATGTGTCTGATACTGTATCCTTGTAAGTAACAAATTCTCCTGACACATCTTTTCCAAGTTCAGTAATAATATCTTTGAAAAAATTTTTTATTTTTTTTGTATCCCATGATAAATCTGAAAGATTTTCCCTTTTTGCCAATCTTTCTATATTTTTCGGCATTGCACTGATGTTTTCAATGAGTTTGTCGGCATTGAGGCTTAATTCGCTTTCCTTTACAACTATATTGTCTCCTTCTTCAGATTCGGAAGAATAATTAAGATAAAATTTTTGTAAATTATAATTAGGGTCAAAAGTGGTTGTAACACCGAAATTGGTTTTGCTTCCAGGTGGCAACTCCGGAAGTCCCGAAAAAGCATAAATTCCGTCAAATATGCCTGTGTCAATGCTTAATTCCGTTGTCAATCCGAATTCTATGCCAAATCTTTCCGTATCATCACTGTATCTGTGTAGATATGCGCCTATTAAAAAACCTCCGCCTATTGAAGGCATCTCTATTCCTAAATTGTTTAAATTAGCAGCTGATAATTCGGTAATTGCAGAATCTTCTCCGTCAAGCTCAAGAGAAGGTAACTCTACTCCTGATTCCACACTTCCTTCAAACTCTAACCCGGCAGATTTGTCTGTAAGATGATTATTTAACGATTCCGGCAAAATATGATCCCATATCCAGTCTATTATAGGCCCTGCTCCCGGGAAATATAGAGTCTGATTCTTCACAAGCGTATCCCACAAAAAAGCTGTTAATACTTCTCGAGACTCTGTGTTTGCATCTGCAAAAGGATCAGGGACAACATAAATTTGGCTGCCTACACCGCTTAGGCTTATTCCCGCACTTACAGTGCCTTGTGCTTCACCGTATAATTTTGCTTCTGCAAGGACTGCGTTTGCACCTACTCCCTCTTTTATATGTCTGCCCATTTCAAGATAGTAATCTTCGTTATCTTTTATTTGATTAAAATATATACCAGTTGCTTTTTTAGCTTCCACGTCAACTGTTGCAGCTTTGATTGTGCCGAATTTTGCAGCGCCTATTCCCATGTTAACTTTGCCGCCTATTTCTATTTCTATCTTTTTTTCAGAATATTGCGCATCTTTTACTACGAATTTAAAATGTGAATCAGGAGAATAATTGTAGACATATTCTTTGCCGTTATACACAATGGAACTAATTATATTGCCAATTGTTTTGTTGTCATACTCACCTGCATCAAGATCGTATTTATTTTTTACATTTACAATCCCGTTGTCATCTGCTGTTGATTCATAGTTAGTAGCTGATGTTACTTTTGCTCCCTGGGCTGGATTATCGTCCTGATCCGTAATTTTATAAGTTCTGTAAAAAAAAGTACCTTCTTTAAACACTGAGCTTTCATCTCTTTTGGCAGGTACAACAGGTTTTACAGTTAGAACATCTGCATAATTTTCCAGTTTGTCCGCATTGCCTATGGTAATAAACAGTTTGCCATCCCATGAATTTTCTTTATCTTCTCTTTCTATGATTTTGTTGTAACAGCCATCGCATTGACATGATACGTTATATTTAGGGTTGCTACTTACATTTATAGTCCCATCTCTGTAATAGTATGCCCGTAAGAATATAGTATTTTTTTTAACTGAAAAATCTTCTCCAGATTCGTCAAAATGAGATGTTGCATTTACATAATATGGAAAATCGTTTGTTATTGGTATAACATCTCCGCCGTTTTCACTGATTTTCAGAATGTTATAGTATAAAAGCCCTGTGTCTGAGTCGTTTTGAGGGTAATTTTTATTATTAACTCTTAAATAGGGTGAGCCTGATAATGTCCACACATCAAAGGTAACATTTTCTGCCTCTGACTTACACTTTCCATTAACATATTTTATGATTTTTTTTAATAAGTTGTATTTTTTCACACTGTCCCCTATGTTCTCAACAAAGTAAATGTAACCGTTGTTAAAATCAACATATTTAATATGATTTATGGGTGCATTTTCGTCTTTATCAAAATCGCTTTTCGATTTTGTATAGAGGTCATTAAAGCTATCATCAAGCGGATTATATTTTAATATATGGAGAATAAACCAAGGAGTATCATAAGCATATGCAAGAAAAATAATATTGCCATTAGTGGATAAGAATCCCTTTTTAAGATAATAATCATTTGCAAGTCTAAAATTAGAATTTAGATAGTTTTTGGTTTTCTCATATAAATCAGTAATTTCAACAAATTTCTTATCTTCCAAATTAATCCATAATAATTTTGTAGGCTTATTATTATTTGAAAGAGAACCTCCATAAGACAATAAAACATAATCTTTATAAGCAGTTACTATAGCGGTGTAATAACCAGTTGAAGTATCATATTCATTTTCTCCGCAAGTTGTTTCAAAATCAATATACAAGCCGGAGTCTTCACAATCTTTTTCCCAGGTTAAGTAGTGCAGATAAAATTTGCCATTTGCAATGTCATAATATGATAATGCTCTGTGTGAAGTATTAGATTTGTGTATTAAAACGATTTTCTCATTATTAAGTGTAATGGATTTTATAAAGCCTTCTTCATCGCTATTCTCAAACTCTGTATAAAAGATTGTGGAAGAATCTGTGAGATTCATTAATTTGAGAAAACGTCCGTCATGTTCCCATAATAACAAAAAATTACCGTAAAACTTTAATCTACAGCTGTAATTTAACTTTTTAACAAGTCCTTTTTCATCGTTCTCGTATTCTTCTTCCAGTTTTGTGTTTTCAACTAACTTTCTCCAACCAATGGTATTTATTAGGTCTCCTGTAGCTGAGTCAAAAATCTTTAAATTATAATAATTTTCAAGTGAATTATCATATCTGTTTTTATAATGATCTTCCCTGACTATTATATAGTTACCTGAAAAATAAAACTTAAATTTATCCTCTGCATAATCGCAATTATATAATTCATTGTAACCGCACTCTTGATTCTTTGGACAATTGGTTTGACCGTCATCATAAAAACATGATTCTGAAAAATTTTCAGGTGCTATTAGTTTGCGGTATATAGAATCATCAGCTTTTGAAACTTGGGCAACGAATATTAATAAAATATAACAAAGCACTAAAAGTATAGTTTTTTTCATATTTATTCCTCCGGTTGAATTATATTTACAATTTGTATACTTTCAGGTGTAATTAAAACATATTTGTCTTGAAATTTTTCTATTTTGATACTGGTTTCATTATTTTCAGTTTTATTGGTTTGAATACCGTATATTTCAGGAATTATTTTTAGAATTTTATCATTGTATGAAATCTGGAGCTCTCCTGTTTTTCTGTTTAAGCTCCATGAGGAGATACTGTTTTCTTCTTTAAGGCCATTTAAAAAAGAAGATAAAGATTCCATACCTATAAAGCCTGGAGCAAGAGTTTCCTCAATACCATCTTTGTAGAGGATTTTTACAATGTTTTCATCTATGACCTCCAATTCAGAACTTCCCTTTTTCTCTGTTTCAGTGTAATTGCCGTTAAGAATAAATGAGCTTATGAGGGTAGCATCATAATCTTCAGAGAACCATGTTACCTCTATTGTGCCGTTGCTCTTGAAAACAAACTCCATGTTGTCAACAGAGCTCAATATCTCGTCAAGTTCGTTAATATTGTATGGTGCAGGATATACTTTTATTTTAAGATTGTTTTCAATGTCTGTAATTTCAATGCCGCCGTCAGCCAAAATGGATATATTTTCATTTTCACTGAAATTATTGTTGAGACTCACAATAGCAACATCTTTTATTGTGAATTTATATGTTATCCCACCTGAGGAAATTTTTAAAAGCCCGTTTTCAGACGAAACCTGAAACAGATTATTCCCCAGAGAATTGTTTATAATATCAGTGAGAGTTTTTTTATTGCCGTTTTCTTCTATTAAAGGAAAGTCAGGAGACGGCAAGTTTTCCGATTTTATTTTGCCTGTGTCTGTTTTTGCTTCCGGCACGGCAGACACAAGCGATATTGAATCTGAAAATTCGTTTGCCAGATTATTCAGAGTTGCTTTGTCAAAAACAACACCTTCTCCGAAACTTATTTCGTTAATATTTTGAACGTTGAAATCAACATCTTTTAAAACGGTTTTTTCCAATTTAATCACTCCGTTTTTAGGCGTTAGTTTTACTGATTCTAAAGTAGGCAATTTTGACATTGCTTTGTCCAGAGGAGTATTGTCCAGATCAATATTACCTATAGCTCCTCCAATTACTTCTCCTCCTTTAATTGTTGTATTTGCCGGAATTTTAAAATCTTTTACCTCAATTGGCAAATTTGAATCTGACAAATCAATTGACAGATTTAAGCTGTTACTGTCAGGTTTGTTAAAATCCAATTCTATTTTATCTTCAAAAAATGTTGCCATATCAGAATCTTTTAATTGGTCAATTCCTATTTCATCCTCGTCTTCGGTATTTTTGTTGCCACCAGATGAATTTGAAGTGTTTGATTGGGTTGAGCCTGAAGAGCTATTTGACTTTGTTACAACTGAAAAAGAAGCAGATGTCTGGTTAATTGTTAGGGTTGTTTCTGTTTTGCTGTTATATTCGCTTGAAGAAACAAGTCTCACTTGAATTTTATATCCGTTTCTAACATAAGTGGAATTGTCGTTTCTCCAATCTTTGTATAATGAATTGTTATCGTAAAATACCCTGAATTCTCCTTTGGTCAGGGATATTTTTGCCAAAGGAACAGAGAGGTTTTCCACTGTTATGTTATCAGATTCCACAGTTGAATCAATTTCAACATCGGTTTTTTCCGGAAAAGTAAATTTATCGGGGGTTACATAATGAATAAAAGGATAACCTGAATTTATGTTTTCATTGTTTTCCCATATTTTATCAGGGATAAAGTTGTCTTTTACAGTTACAAAGTCAAAGTCTTTTTTTTCAAAATTATTTAAAATATCGTCTAATATTGAATCGTCTTTTATTTCATCAGGAGTTTTTCCTGTTCCTCCTTCATTGGAACTTTGTCCGGTATTTTCAGTATCCCAAAAAGAATTTACAATAGTGTCATTGTCAAAATTTTTACCTGTTAGTCCGCCTATTTCAGAGGCGTTTTTACCAGTTATTTCTCCATAACAATAAGTGTAGACAATATAAGAACTATTGTCATTTTTCCCAACAATTCCTCCAATATAATCGTTTCCGTTTACAGCAGAAGAAGAATAACTGTAATAAATAAGGGATTTCTGATTTATACCTGTTAATCCTCCGGTAATGTTGTCTCCTGTTATTTTGCCTGTACTGTAAGCGTAAAAGATATTACTGAAATAACTGTTCTTGCCTGTTAGTCCTCCTACGTTAACTGTACCTTTAATTGTACTGTTATTGTAAATTTTTTCAATATTACTGCAGAACTTTATAATACCTGCAATACCACCTACATTTTCTTTGCCTTTAACTTCTGTTTCACTGTAGATTTCCGTTATTGTAGTGTTATCAAAAATACCGCCTGCAATTCCTCCTATATAGTTATCCCCTGATAAATATCCTATATTATAAACAAAAGAGATTAATGAATTCTTTGCAAAGCCTGCAATTGCTCCAACGTAATTTTTGCCTGTTATATTATCTCCTGTTATTCCGATATTTTTAATGGTGGCATTGTCTATATAACCGAATAAACCTACAAAATCTCTGTCTGGAAGGTTTATTGTCAGTCCTGAAACAGAGTGGTTATCTCCGTTGTAAGTTCCTCTAAAGGAAATTGTTGAATTGCCTATGGGAGTAAAATCGGAAATGTTGTCCATGCTAATGTCTGATATTTGCTTGAAATGTTTGCTCCAGTATGAAGAATTGTCGGATAATTTTTTCAAATCATTGCCGGTACGTATTAAAAAAGGATTGTCAGCTGTCCCTTCCCCCTGAAAAACAGCTCCGGAAAACAATAAAGAGGTATGAATAAAAAACAAAAAAAATATAAAAATTTTCATTTTGAAATTAATTAATTTCATTTTGCCTCCTATGATTTTTATATTGAATAATTTCTTTTATAGCAGGTATTAGATTTTCGTAAATGGACTCCTGCTCAATGATTTTATCTGCAATATCAGACAGATTGATGTCGTGATAATCTTCAAAAGAATAGAGAATTATCTTTATATTTTCATTAAGATTTTTAACAAATCCAATAAAATTTTCTGTTAAAAAAGGGATGTTTATATTTATAAGCAGAAAATCCGCATTTTCCAACTCAGTGAAAATATTTGACAAGTTGAGTTCCGAGAGACAGCTAATAATGTTAATTTTTATTTCTTCACAATTTGTTAAAATATCCTCAATAGCGGTTCTGATATATTTGTTTTTTTCTATTATTATTCCGTTTATACGTTTCAGAGCCCCCATAATTGTATAGATAATATATAATTGTTTAAAAAAAAATCAGGTGAAAAATGTATTTTTTTATAGGGTAAAAAACTTACGAGATTTAAAAGAAGTTTTCTTGAAGGGCTTTTTTTACCAATTCTGTGGACTTGTTGACGTTAAATTTTTTCATGATTCTGGATTTATGGGTTTCAACTGTTTTTTTACTGATTATTAATTTCTCGGCTATTTCCTTTACACTCATGCCCTCGATTATTAACTTTAAAATTTCTTTTTCCCTAATTGTAAGTGATTTAATGATATTTTCCGAGTTGTTTTTAATTAGAACTTTTTCCGCCAAATCAGGTGAAATGTATTTTCCTCCTCTGTAAACACTTCTAATTGCATAAAGCAAGTCTTCAAAAGCATTTTCCTTTAACACATATCCTGAAATGAATTTTTCCTTTACATATTTTACGAAAATTTCTTCGTCATGCATTGTTAAAATTATTATTTTGCAGCTTAATTTTTTTTTATAAATTATTTCAGATGCTTCAATGCCGTCAACTACAGGCATGGAAACATCCATTATAATAATGTCAGGTTTTAATTTTTCCGCTAATTGAATTGCTTCTTCTCCGTTTGAGCAGATGTCTATTATTTCAATATCTTTTTCATTGCTTAACATTGTTTTCAAACCCTGACGAACAAGTAAATGATCCTCTGCAATAATGATTTTGATTTTATCCATTTATATTCTCTTTTAAAGGTATTTTTACATTAATCTCAACTCCGTTTGATAATCCGCTGATAATGTCCAAATCTCCGTTTAAGCTGGCAACCCTTTCCTGTATGCTTAAGAGGCCTATTCCTGATTTTTCTTCTCTTTTGTCAAATCCTCTTCCATTGTCTTTGAAATTAAAAATAATACTATTATTGTAGAGTTTTAAAGTGACTTCCAGTTTGCTTGCTTCAGAATGTTTTATGACATTGTTTAAACATTCCTGAAAAATTCTGTAGATATTTTCTTTAACCACAGGCGGAATTATATCCTCTTTTTTTAGATTGTTTTCAAAATTTACATTGAATTTTTTGCCGTATTTGTCAAGTGAATATTGAATGGCTTGAGTAAGGCCAAGTTTATCAAGGACAGAAGGTTTTAAATTTTCGCAAATATTTTTTAATTCTTTAATAGCAGTTGAAATTTCTTTAACTAGTCCTGAAAAAATGTCTTTGTTTACCCTCGAATGAATTTGCAGAGTCAATTTTATGGCTATGAGAAGCTGTCCCAATCCGTCATGCAGCTCTTTACCCAATCGCTTCCTTTCATTATCCCTTTCGGTGAGCAGTTTAGAAGGAAAATTTTTAAGTTCATTATTAATTCTTGCAAATCTCCTGGTGAGACCATTTATAACAAAAATAATAAAAATAAAAATAGCGTATTTATAGGTTTTTAATGATATTTTCTCAGCTATAATGCCAACAGTGAATATTTCAAGAAATACAAATCCTGCAAGAGCATTTATTAACTCTGGCATATTTTCGGATTTGTAAATTTTTAATGTAAATTTGAAGCAGACAATTATGTAAAAAAACAGAACCAATTTCCATATAATTTTAAATATATCAAATCCTATAGGTATTGTTGTACATATTACAGCTGCAAATGTTAAGGAAAGATTCAGATATTTTATTGGCTTAGGTATAGGATGTTTAATAACATTGAAAATGAAGAGTACGAGAAATATTGGAAAAAAGGTTAAAATAAAAAAAGAAATTTTATTAATGGAATATGTTTTTACATGATTGTTTAGAAAAAAAACTGTTGAATCTACGCAATAAAACAGTAAAAACCAGGCAATAAGCACCCCGAAATAAACATACTCTCTCTCAATTACTTTATTAAAATAAAGTAATACACAAAAGAGAAGTATTATAAATAACATTCCAAATGTAAAGAATTCTAAATAAATCATTTTTATCTTTTGAAATATTGTTTTGCCATTTTATTTCAGCAATGTATTATCCAAAAGAAATAAAGAATTTTTTTAATATTATGATAATACTTACCAAGAAGGAGTTATAATTTCAAGAGCAATATTAGAAAATTTTATAAATTTTCCTGAAAGTCTTATTTATTCTGATATTAGTGGCAGAAACGCAGCTAAAAGCAGTACTTATACAAAAACAACCTTGAAGCAAGAGATTTTTCGGGCTAAAGCCCTCAAAATGACAGCTTTGATGGTAACTATAAACACTTGTAAAAAACTTATTATTGGATTTTAAATTTGTTTTTGTATTAAAAATAGATTTAAAATAATATGAAAAATGGTTAAGAAAAGATGAATAACAAATTTCTGATTTTACAATCCTTTACTTTGTGGAATGGTTATAATTGATGGTTTGATTCAAAGCTTTAATAAATTTGAGAAAATTTTCAAATACATATTCAGGAGTTAATTTATACTGGCATTTAAGGTCATTACAACTTTTGTTCCTGCAAGGATTACACCCAACGTCAATTTTTACAACCCTGTTCAAATTGCCCCATGGTTTGTTTACTTCAGCATCAGATGGTCCGAAAAGAGCTAAAATTGGAATATTTAAAACCGAAGCAAGGTGCATAGGGCCTGTATCACCTGTTATAAAAATATCTAAATTTGATATTAGTACAAGTAATTCCTTCATATCAGTTTCAGGAGCTAAAACTATATTTTTAGAAATTTTTAGTGGTTTAACTTTGTTGTATTCCTCTGGCCCCCAGGTTACTATGAAGCAAACATTATCTTCACCGAAATGATTTGAAATTAAAGAGATAAATTTCTTAAAATATTCAATTGGCCACTCTTTGTAAGCTCCTGACCTGCTTGTGCAAGGGTTAATCCCTATCTTTATCTTAAATTTGTTTAAATTTTTTAAAAAATTATTAATATACTCTTTTTTACTTTGCTCAATGTAAAAATTTGTTTCTAATTTTTCTGGGATTTGGAAATCATTAATTAACGGTTTAATCAGATTGAAATTTTTTTCTATTCTGGTAACTTTTTCAGATATTTTAGGAGCTTTTATATTATTGAAAATAAAATTGAGTTCCTTACAGTTTTCTTTTTGGTATCCGATTCTCTTTTTTATACCTGTAAAATAAGATATTAAGCCACTTTTTAAAATTCCGTGAAAATCTAATACATAATCAAAATTTTCTTTTTTTATCTGCTTTAAGATTTCAAAGACTTTCGAATACTTTTTTCTGGGTATAATGTAAAGATTGTCAATGTCAGGATGATTTACAAGAAGATTGCAAGCCCAGTCTTCAGCAATCCATGAAATAGAAATATTCTCAAAATGTTTTTTTAAATATAGAACTGCAGGAACTGTTCTGATAATATCTCCTACAGCACCTAATCTAATTACAAGAATTTTCATTAATTTTTAACCGATTTTTTATAAAGTACAGGATTTAAATTAGGGTCATTGTACATTTTAAATTGAAAATAAATTTTATGTTTTTTATTTCCATTTATTATATCATTTAATAAGTTTTTTAATGCTAAAGAAAGGTCATTCCTCTGGTTATGTAAAATTTTTAATTTTTCTTTACAATTTTCAATATGTTCTTTTGTGGCATTTTCTCTTCTTGTTTCTTCATCCATATGAAAGATTTTTAAAGACAAAATTGTAATTCTGTCAACAATGGAACCAGGAGTCTCTGAGTTGAATTCATCTGAATTTTGAGCAATATTGTTATCATTTAAATAGTTGAAAATCATTATATCCAATTTTTCAATGTTATCGTTTCTTATCTGGTTTTGTTTATCAATTTTTCTTTTAACATCAGCAATGATTTTATCATCTGCATTTATGTCTCTTGCCAAATCTTCAAGATGCCACAATTTATAATTTGATGATAAAATTTCCAATGCTTGCTTGAGAAACATATCTTCATTTGAGTAATTTATTTTATCTTTAACATGCCATAGTTTTATATATTCATCGAATAGCTGTAAAAGATGATTGGTATTCATTAAATTTTTCATAAAAGCTCCTTAAAATAATTTGACTAAATTAGAAGTTTTATATATAGAGTAGTAAAAAATTAGTCAATAGGAAATATCTACTATTAAGGGGTAAATATGTATGTTTTTAATACTCTTACAAATAAAAAAGAGCAGTTAAAACCTATTAATTCCAATAACATTGGTATATATGCCTGCGGAGTGACTGTATATGATCTCTGTCATATTGGACATGCAAGAAGTTTGATTATATTTGATGTTATTTATAGATATCTCCTTTATAAAGGTTACAATGTAACTTTTGTTAGGAATTTTACAGATATTGACGATAAAATAATTAAAAAAGCAAATGAAGAAGGTGTTACTTATAAAGAGGTTAGTGAGAAATATATTCAGGAATTTTACAATGATACTAACAGGCTGAATATAAAAAAGCCTGACTTTGAACCAAAGGCAACCGAGCATATAGATGATATGATTAATTTTATAAAAGTGCTTATTGATAAGGGTTTTGCTTATGAATCAGAGGGAGATGTCTATTATAATGTGAATCAGTTTAAAGAATATGGCAAATTATCCAAAAAAAACCTAAATGATTTAATTGCAGGTGCAAGAATAGAAGTTGGAGAGAAAAAGAAAAACCCCCTGGATTTTGCTCTATGGAAGAAAAGCAAAGAGGGAGAGCCTTTTTGGGAAAGCCCTTGGGGGAAAGGAAGGCCTGGCTGGCATATAGAATGTTCTGTGATGAGTATGAGGTATCTTGGAGAAACTTTTGATATACATGGAGGTGGCAAGGATTTAATATTCCCACATCATGAAAATGAAATAGCTCAGTCAGAAGCTTTTTCAGGTAAACAATTTGCCAATTACTGGATTCATAATGGTTTTGTTAATATAAATAAAGAGAAAATGAGTAAATCTCTTGGTAATTTTTTTACAATCAGGGAGATTTTGGATTCTACAAAACCTGATGTTTTGAGATTTTTTCTGCTTAACAGCCATTATCATAAGCCTATAGATTTTTCTGAGGAGAACCTGAAAAACGCTAAAAATGGTTATTTAAAATTATGCTATACTTTGGCAAGATTAAATAATCTTTTGGAGAAATTTGAAGGTGAAATTGGTAAAGTTGAAGATGTTAAAACATTATCAAAATCAATGAAAAAGTTTTACAACAAGTTACAAACATTTAAAGGCAATTTTTTTGAAGCAATGGATGATGATTTTAACACAGCCAAAGCTATAGGGTTTGTATTTGACTTTATTTCAGATTTAAACAAAATAATTTACAATCCTTCCTTGAAACTTGATAATATACAAGTCTCAATTCTTTCTGAAGTAAAGAACTTTTTCACAGATTTTTCTGCAATAACAGGTTTATTTGCAATGAATCCAAAAGATTTTATTGAATATGAAAAAGAAAAATTTTTAAAAGAAAATAATATTAATGAGAATTTTATAAAAGAAAAAATTAAATTAAGAGAAAGTTTGAGAAAAGAGAAGCAATGGGAAAAAGCAGATGAAGTCAGGGATGAATTGCAGTCTCTTGGCATATTTTTAGAAGATAGTGTTGACGGTACAACATGGAAAATCATTATGTGATTAAATAAATTACATGTTTTATTTATTTTCTATAATTATTAGAGGAAAAATAAAGTAATATGTTTACAGTAATTTTATAATTAATAGTCTGATATGCATAAAATACAATAACACTATTTGATTTATAAATTATTAAATTACCTTTACTCCGTTATCCATTTCAAAAACACTTTTTGATTTAAAAGAAATCGATTAAAATAAAATATTACTTGACAGAAATTTTCTATTTATGTTATTGCTCTGCGACTTTAAAAGAGGTGGAACAGGTTTAAATGACAGACTATTTTATTTTCAGAAATAGTATCCTTAAATTCAGTTTAATATTGTCGACAATATTTATTACACTATTCTTTGCAATAGGAGAAAATAGGATTGCCTATGGTTTCATTTTCGGAGCAGCTATTTCTGCTATTAATTTTTATATTATGAGCCTTTCAAATTTACAACTTCTCAATATCCAAAATAATAAAAAAACTATTCTAAGTTTTATTAACAAAAATTTAGCTTTTAGATATATTTTATATTTTTTAGCTCTTTTGGTTTCATTAAAACATCCTTTTTTTGGTTTTAGCGGGACTTTAATAGGATTATTTATAGTCCCTTTTACTATTATTGTAAAAAATTTTATTTAGAAGAAAGAAAGATAAATGGGCGAAATAGGCAAAATTATACAATTGCATTTTACCTTGATGGGTATGAATATTACCCTTAATATTAAAACTCTTCTAATGTCTTGGTTAATAATGTCTGCCTTGATTTTATTTTCCTTTTTAGCTGCGTCAAAAATTAAGCTTGTTCCTGGAGTTTTTCAATCATTGGCAGAGACTATTGTTAGTGTTTTTGATAAATTAGTTATTGATACTTTAGAATCAAAAGATAGAAAATATTTTCCTTTTATTACTGCACTTTTTTTATTTTTGCTTTTATGTAATTATATTGGAGTAATACCTGGATGTGAAGAACCTACCAAAGATTTAAATACTCCACTTGGTTTAGCTATTCTCGGATTTCTGATAGCTCATTATTCTGGTATAAAATCTAAAGGTATTATTAAATATTCCAAAGAATACCTTGAGCCTTTTTTTATAATGGCGCCCCTTAATTTAATTGGTGAACTTGCAAAAGTTATTTCAATATCATTCAGGTTATTTGGAAATATTATGGGTGGTTCGATTATTATTATAGTAGTATCTCACCTTGTTTATAATCTGGTACTGCCTCCTTTTTTATATGCATTTTTCGGGATTTTTGTTGGTACTGTGCAGGCTTTTGTTTTTACAATGTTAAGTTTGGTTTATATTGCTTTACAAATAAAAGAGTAAGAGTGACGGATGAATATAGCACAAGTAATTGATGCATCAGCTTTTTTTTCAGCTGGAATTTGTATGGGGACAGGTGCTGTTGGAGCTGCTATTGGAGAAGGGTATGCAGCAGGTTCTGCTGTTAATAGCATATCTGTACAGCCTAAAGCATCAGGCGAAATATTAAAAACAATGCTGGTTAGCATGGCAATAGCTGAATCAGCATCTATTTTTGCGCTTGTTGTGTCAATATTACTATTATTCCAGAATTTTACCAAAGGTAATCTTTACACTGCTGTTGCTTTACTTTCCTCTGGCATTAGTATGGGTATTGGTGCTTTTGGCGCAGGTGTTGGTTCAGGATTTCCAGGTGGCACTGCATGTATTGGAATCGCCCGTAATCCGAGGGCTGCAGGATCAATTTCTACGAATATGCTTGTTGGTCAAGCTGTTGCCCAAACTCCTGCAATATTTGCAATGCTTGTTTCTTTTATTTTAATGTATAAATCTTATATGCCAGTTATTACAATTACATATATATGCGCAATATTAGGCGCAGGAATTTCAATGGGTTTTGGTGCAATTGGGCCTGGTATTGGCGGTGGATTGGCGGCAGCATCAGCTGCTGAAGGTGTTTCTAAGAATCCTGAAGTATCAAATGTGCTTACAAGAATAATGTTAATAGGCCAGGCAGTGTCACAGTCAACAAGTGTTTATGCGCTTGTTATTTCTTTTGTATTATTATTTGTTGTAAAATAAATTAATGGAGGAGTAAAATGGACATAACAGGGGTTCAAATCATTAAAGCTGCCGCACTTTTAGGTGCAGGTATCTGTATGGGCATTGGAGCTATTGGTCCTGGGATAGGAGAAGGTTTTGCCGCAGGCAAAGCTTGTGAAGGTGTTTCAAGAAATCCAAATGAAGCAGGTTTGCTTACAAGAACCATGCTTGTAGGTCAGGCTGTTTCAGAATCTACAGGTATTTATGCGTTAGTTATCGCACTTTTATTGATTTTTGTAGTTTAAAACTAATTAAAGGAGCTTAAAAGTGATAAATGTTAATTTTACTTTAATTATCCAAGTGATAAATTTCATTTTCTTAATGTGGTTTTTAAATAAGTATCTTTTCAAGCCTGTTTTAAAAATGCTTGATGAAAGAGCAAATAAAATTTCAGGTGACTTTGAAAATGCTGAAAAAGTTAATAAAGAAGTGGATGAGGGTATTGAAAAATTAGAAAAAGAATATATGCAGGCAAAGCTTGAAAGCAGTAATTTGAAAAACAGCATTAAAAATGAAGCAGTACAAATTGCAAACAGTAAGTTAGATAAAGCCAAGGATGAAGCAGGTAAATATCTTGAAGGTTTTTACAAAGAGCTTGAAGCAACAAGGAATAAAGCAAAAGAAAGTATTGACAAAGAAGTTAATTCTCTGGCTAAATCAGTTGCTTCTTTATTACTTGGAAGAGAAATATCATAGATTAAGGAGAATCTTATGAAAAAGGTATTATTTTTTATATTAAGCATAATTTTTATACTTGTTTTAAATTCATTAGGTTTTTGTAGTGAAGCAGCACATGGTGAACATGAGCTTAAAAGACAGTTGTGGGATTTTGTTTGGAGGATTATAAATTTTGGTATTTTAGTATTTTTACTTTATAAAGTTGGTAAAAAACCGTTTAAGGAATTTCTGTTTTCAAGAAAAGAAAAAATTGAAACAGCTATAATAGAAGCTGAAAATGCATTAAAATTGGCTGAGGATAGAAAAAAAGAGTATGAAGAAAAAATTAAAAATTTAGAAAAAGAAAAGCAGAATATTTTAGAGCAGTTTAGAAAAGAAGGTGAAATAGAAAAAGAAAAAATTATAGCTCAGGCTGAAGAAAAAGCTAAAAAAATAATTGCACAGGCAAAAGTGGCAGCAGAGCAGGAAATAGAAAAAGAAAAGGAACTTATCAAACTTGAGACAGTAAATAAAGTCGTATTATTAGCTGAAGATATAATAAAAAAGAATATTACCAAAGAAGATCATAACAAAATTATAAAAAAATCAATAGAAAGGATGGTGAGCTAAAATTGATTAAATACAAGGTTGCAACCAAATATGCAAAAGCATTGTTTGAACTGGCAAAAGAAGAAAAAGTAACAGATAAAATTTTAACTGACCTTTCTATAGTTACTGAGATTTTTAAAGTGAGCAAAGAGTTTTACATAGTTATGGTTGGTGCTATTGTATCTAAAGAGGATAAAAAAGATCTTTTGGAAAACATAGTAAAAAAATTTAAACTTAATAAAATTACTGAAAATTTTTTAAAAATTTTAGTTGATAAAAGAAAAATAAAATTTTTACCTTTTATATTCAACAAGTATCAGAAATTATACAGAGATGATATTGGAATAATGGTTGCTGATATAGTTTCAGCAATTAAGCTTGATAATAAAAAGATAAATGAAATTAAAAAAAATCTGGAATCTAAGTTAAACAAAAAACTTGAAATTAACAATAAGATTGACCCTGATATCTTAGGTGGAATAATTGTAAAGACAGAGGGGTTAACTTATGATAGTTCATTAAAAATGCAATTAACAAAAATTAAAGAAAATATATTAAAGGGGTAGAAAATGCAAATAAGAGCAGATGAAATCAGTAGCGTTTTAAAAGAACACATTAAAAATTATGAGCAAAAGGTTGAAATTAGCGAAACAGGGACAGTTTTAAATGTTGGTGACGGTATTGCAAGGGTGTATGGGCTTGAAAAAGTTATGGCTGGTGAGCTTGTGGAATTTCCCGGTAGTGTTTACGGACTTGCATTGAACCTTGAAGAAGATAATGTTGGTGTTGCTATTCTTGGTGAAGATGTTCATATTAAGGAAGGTGATGAGGTTAAAAGAACTGGTAGGATTTTTGAAGTGCCAGTTGGCAAAGGAATTCTTGGAAGAGTTGTTGACCCTGTTGGTGCGCCGCTTGACGGTAAAGGTCCAATTAAAACTGACGAAGCAAGGAGAGTTGAGATTAAAGCACCTGGTATTGTTATGAGAAAGCCTGTTCATGAGCCTCTTCAGACAGGTCTTAAAGCTATTGACTCTATGATTCCCATTGGAAGAGGCCAAAGAGAGCTTATTATTGGCGATAGACAGACAGGTAAAACAGCTATTGCTATTGACACTATTATTAATCAAAAAGGAAAAAATTGTTATTGTATTTATGTTGCAATTGGACAAAAGAGATCTACAGTTGCACAGGTTGTTGCAACTTTGGAAGAGCATGGAGCTATGGAATATACAATAATTGTTGCTGCTACAGCAAGTGACCCTGCACCATTACAATATATTGCACCATATTCAGGTGTTACAATGGGAGAATATTTCAGAGATAATGGAATGCACGCAGTAATTATTTACGATGACTTATCAAAGCAAGCCACTGCATACAGGCAACTTTCATTGCTCCTCAGAAGACCACCTGGAAGGGAAGCTTATCCTGGTGATATTTTCTATACACATTCAAGATTACTTGAAAGAGCAGCTAAATTGAGTGATGAGCAAGGTGCTGGTTCTCTTACTGCACTTCCTGTTATTGAAACTCAAGCAGGTGACGTTTCAGCTTATATTCCAACAAATGTTATTTCCATTACAGATGGTCAGATTTATCTTGAAAGCGACCTGTTTTATTCAGGTGTTAGGCCTGCTGTAAATGTTGGTTTGTCAGTTTCAAGAGTTGGTGGTAGTGCTCAGATTAAAGCAATGAAGCAAGTTGCAGGAAGTTTAAGACTTGATCTTGCACAGTACAGGGAGTTGGAAGCTTTTGCGCAATTTGGAAGTGACCTTGACAAAGCCACACAAATGCAGCTTGCAAGAGGTGCAAGACTTGTTGAAATTTTGAAGCAAAATCAATATCAGCCTCTTCCTGTTGAAAAACAGGTTTTAATAATTTATGCAGGTACAAATGGTTTCCTTGATAAATACCCTGTTGAATCTTTGAATAGATATGAAGAAGAATTATACAATTTTATAGAAAATAATTATCCAGATATTGTTTCAAAATTAGAAACAGAAAAGCAAATTAATGATGATATTAAATCTAAATTAGATGAAGCTTTAAATAAATTTGACGAAGTTTTTGTAGCAGAAAAATAGGAGAATAAAATGGCTAACTTAAGAGATATTAAAAAGAGAATTGCCAGTGTAAAAAATACACAGCAAATTACCAAAGCAATGTATATGGTTTCTGCTGCTAAATTAAGAAGAGCTGAAGATGCGATAAAAGCAGCTCTCCCTTATTCTGAGAGACTTAGGATGATGATGTCAAGTATCTTTGCTCGAATAGAGAATAAAGAACATCCGCTTCTTGTAGAAAGAGAGCCCAGAAATGTTCTTATTGTTGCTATTGCATCAGACAGAGGACTTTGCGGCAGTTTTAACAATAATTTATTAAAAGAGATTAACAATTTTATGAATGAAAATAATTACAACTATTCAGCAATTGCCATAGGTAGAAAGGTTAGGGAATTTTTTAAGAAAAAAGATATTAACTTAATATCAGACTATGAAGGAGTTGCTATTGCAGACTATTCATCTGCTGTAAAGATGAGTGAAACTATATGCAAACTTTTTAGCGATGAGGAAATAGACAAAGTATATCTGGTTTATAATCATTTTGTTTCTGCAATTTCCCAAAAACTGCAGTTTAATCAGATATTACCTGTTGAATCTGAAAATTTGGAAAAAGAGGATTATGTTGTTGAATACCTTACAGAGCCATCTATTGAACAAATTCTTGATGTAATCATTCCAAAGTATTTAGCTAATGATATTTACACAGCTTGGTTGGATTCTATTGCAAGTGAACATGCAGCAAGAATGACCTCTATGGACAGTGCTACTAAAAATGCATCTGAAATGATAGATAAATTAACTTTGTTATTTAACAGAGTAAGACAGGCTACTATTACTAAAGAGCTTATGGAAATTATAGGTGGTAAAGAAGCATTAGAAGGTTAATATTTAAAATAAATTAAGGGAGGAATAATTTAATGAACAAAGGTTTTATAAAACAGGTTATGGGACCAGTAGTTGATGTGGAATTCCAAGAAGGTCAACTGCCGGAGTTATACAATGCTCTGAAAATTACTAACCCTAATATTAGTGATAAAGAATGGAATCTTGTTTGTGAGGTTGCTCAGCATTTAGGAGACAATGTAGTAAGAACAATTGCAATGGATACTACAGACGGTCTTGTAAGAGGTCAGGATGTTTTAGATACTGGAGATAAAATTACTGTTCCTGTTGGAAGAGAAGTTTTAGGAAGAATTGTTAATGTTATTGGTGAGCCTGTTGATGGTGGAGGAGAAGTTAAAACAGAAAAAAGATATCCAATCCACAGACCTGCACCAAAATTAGTTGACCAAAGTACAGAGCAGGAAGTTCTTGAAACAGGGATTAAAGTAGTTGACTTGTTGGCACCATACCTTAAAGGAGGTAAAATTGGCTTGTTCGGTGGTGCTGGTGTTGGTAAAACAGTACTTATTATGGAGCTTATTCATAATGTGGCTATGGAACATGGTGGTTTTTCAGTTTTTGGTGGTGTTGGTGAAAGAACAAGAGAAGGTAATGATTTATGGCTTGAAATGAAGGAATCAGGAGTTATTGACAGAGCAGCTCTTATTTACGGACAAATGAACGAGCCTCCTGGAGCAAGAGCAAGAGTTGGTCTTACAGCTCTTACAGTTGCAGAGTATTTCAGAGATGAAGAAGGCCAGGACGTGCTTCTTTTTATTGATAACATATTTAGATTTACACAGGCTGGTGCTGAAGTTTCCGCTTTGCTTGGAAGAATCCCTTCAGCAGTTGGTTATCAGCCTACATTAGGTACTGACCTTGGTGAATTACAGGAAAGGATTACTTCTACCAAACAAGGTTCAATTACATCAGTTCAGGCAATTTATGTTCCTGCTGACGACCTGACAGACCCGGCACCTGCTACAACTTTTGCTCACCTTGATGCAACTACTGTTCTTTCAAGGCAAATTGCAGAACTTGGAATTTATCCTGCTGTTGATCCGCTGGATTCAACATCAAGAATTTTGGAGCCTAAAATTTTAGGTCAAGAGCATTATGAAGTTGCAAGGGAAGTTCAAAGAATTTTACAAAGATATAAAGATTTACAGGATATTATTGCAATTCTCGGTATGGATGAACTTTCTGATGAAGATAAAATTGTTGTTGCAAGAGCAAGAAAAATGCAGAGATTCCTATCTCAACCATTCCATGTTGCCGAGCAGTTTACTGGTTCAGCAGGTAAATATGTAAGATTGGAAGAAACAATCAAAGGTTTTCAGGAAATAGTTTCAGGTAAACTTGATGATCTTCCTGAGCAGGCATTTTATATGGTTGGTCCAATTGAGGAAGCAATTGAAAAAGGCAGAGAATTAGCACAAATTTCTTAAAGGAGTATTAAATGAGATTTGAACTTGTTTCACCGACCAAATTAATTTTTGAAGGTACAGTAGAAGAGATAAATGCTCCTGGAATTGAGGGTGATTTCGGAGTTTTACCTGGACATGCACCTTTTTTAACTTTTTTAAATGTTGGTGAATTAATATATAAAGTTAACGGTAACGAAAGATTTGTTGCAATAGATGGTGGTATTATAGAAGTTTTACCATCAAGAGTAATTGCCATAGTTGATGATGCACTTCCTGCAGAAGATATAGATGTTAGTGAAGCTGAGGAAATAAAATCATCAGCTGAGCAGAGGCTCAGAGAATTAACAGAAGAGGATAAAGAGTATCTTGTTGAGAAAGCCAAGCTTACAAAAGCTCTTAATCTTATAAAAGTTGCCGGAAGAATGAAATAGTATTGACATAAAAAGATTTTTATTGTAAGGAAGTCGTCCGTTGGCGGCATAGCTCAGATGGTTAGAGCATGCGGCTCATATCCGCAGTGTCCGGGGTTCAATTCCCTGTGCCGCCACTTATTTTAGTTTAATATTCAGACTTGAATGAGATAAATATCCATATATAGCCAGCTTTATGCTGGCTTTTTTATTTTAAATAAGGTAATAATAATTGATAATTTATAATTGAGAATGAAGGAATAAAAATCTCCAATTTTAAATTTTGAACTAATAAATCAGGAGGAGTTAATGGAAAATATCAGAGTAAGATTTGCACCGAGTCCTACAGGAAAATTACATATTGGCAATGCAAGAACAGCTATGTTCAATTATTTACTTGCAAAAAAATATAATGGCAAATTCGTATTAAGAATTGAGGATACGGATTTTGAGAGATCAACTAAAGAATCTGAAATTTCGATTTTAAAAGATTTGAAATGGCTGGGATTAAGCTGGGATGAAGGCCCAGATGTTGGCGGAGAAAACGGGCCTTACAGACAATCTGAAAGATTTGATATTTACAAACGATTTACTGAAAAACTCTTGTCAGAAGGAAAAGCATATAAATGTTTTTGCACCCCGGAAGAGATTGAGGAAATGAGAAAAGAATGTACAGCAAGAGGGACACAGCCGAAATACAACGGAAAATGCAGGAATTTAACCAAAGAACAAACAGAGCAATTGGAAAAACAAGGCAAAAAGTATTCAGTTAGATTTAAAGTTAATGAAGGTATAAATATAATTGTGGATGATTTAATCAGAGGAAAAGTTGAATTTAATTCTTCAAATATAGGAGGAGATTTTATAATTGTGCGGTCAGACGGAGTTCCTGTTTACAATTATATTGTTGTAATAGATGATTATCTCATGAAAATCACACATGTTGTGAGAGGTGACGACCATTTGTCAAATACTCCAAAACAGATTTTAGTTGCAAAAGCATTAGGACTGTCTTTGCCTAAATATGCACATCATGCGCTTATTTTGGGGCCTGACAGAGCAAAGTTAAGCAAACGTCACGGTATTACATCAGTTTCAAATTATAGAGATGAAGGTTATCTGCCTGAAGCTTTGTTTAACTATCTATCTCTTCTTGGATGGTCATCTGAAACAGGGGAGGAAATTTTGTCAAAGGAGCAGCTTATAAAAGAGGTTGATCTTTCAAGAGTAGGCAAAAGTGCGGCAATTTTTGATTTTAAAAAATTGAGATGGATTAACAGTTTGTATATAAGAAATCTTGATAATGAAAATTTATTGAAACTTCTTACTCCTTTTATTGAGCAGAACGGATATAGAGTGGATGATTTTGACAAGAACTGGTTACTGCTTTTTGTTGAAACAATTAAAGGTAATTTGGAAATTTTAAGTGAGATAAAACAGTGGTTGCCTATGTTTTTTGATGAAGCAATTGAATATGAGGAGGATTGCAGAGCTATTATTGAAAATGACTTAACTGAAAATCTAATTACCAGTTTTAAGGCAAACATAGAAAACACGGATATAATTAACAAAGAAACTTATGTTAATGTTATGAAATCTGTTATGAAAGAAACAGGTGTAAAAGGTAAAAAATTATTTATGCCTGTAAGAGTGCTTACTACTGGTAAAACCAAAGGACCTGATCTTGATAAAACATTAATTTTGCTTGGTAAAGATAAAATTATACATAGAATTGAGAATTTTTTGCAAAAAAATAAATGATAGAAAATCTATTTGAAAAAACAGTTAATGAATATTTTAAAAATTCTGAAATAAAAGAAAATATAATAAAGAAGAAAGCAGTTTTTATTGAATATTTGGAAATAGTTGCAAAGTGGAAAGACCGGATTAATATTACAGGATTTTCAAAAGAGAAATTTTTATTTAACGGTATTATTGAACCACTTCTTATTTTAAATGATTATTCGGGAATTTCAATGGAAATTACCGATATTGGCTCTGGTGCCGGCATTCCTTCAATTGCCTATGCAATTTATTTTGAAAACGTAAAGGTCAGCAGTATTGAAATCAATAAAAAAAAGCTTGCTTTTTTAAATTTTGTAAAATTTTCTCTTAATTTGACAAATCTGAAAATTTCTTCTAATATTCCTGAAAACAATATTTTTATTACATCAAGAGCTTTTATGGATATTAATAATTTTTTAAAATTTTTGTATCAAAGAAAAATTAAATTTAAATATTTGATACATTTTTTCAAAGATAACTATATAGAAATTCCGGAAATGAAAATTTTAGCAAAAATTAAATACAATGAAAAATATTTTCAGGTGGTTTATGCTCTTATATGATTCACAACTTAAAGTTATTTTAATTAAGATTAATCGGGTCAATATCTATTTTAACATCAACACCTCTGATTTTTTTTAATGTTTCAAGTAAGCTTTTGCAGGCATGTCGTATTTGTCTTCTATTTATGCTTTTCAAAAGAATTGAAAATCTGAATCTGTTTCTTATTTTTTTTATCTGACTTTCAACAGGGCCTAATACGATTATCTGTTCATTTGAAATTTTAGTTAATATTTGAGCAGATTCAGAAGAAATTTTTTGAACCCTTTCAAGATTGTTACTCTCAAAGATTATATGAGCTAATGAATAATATGGCGGATACATTGCTTTTTTTCTGAGATTTAATTCATATTTATAAAATTCTTCAAATTTATAATTTTTGCAAAATTGAAAAATATAATTTTCAGGATTAAAAGTTTGCAACATTACTTTTCCTTTTTTATCCTTCCTACCAGCTCTACCTGCACATTGTACTATTAATTGAAAAGTTTTTTCAGAAGAATTGTAATCCGGAAAATTAAGCAGATTATCAACAGTTACTATTCCTACCAGAGCAACATTTTGAAAATCATAACCTTTGGCAACCATTTGAGTGCCAACAAGAATATCCAAATTACCCTGGTTGAATTCTTTTAAAATTTTAATGTTTTCTCCTTGTTTAGATGTAGATTGTGCATCAAATCTGCCGACTTTTGCGTCTTTTAATTCTTCCATAACTTTTTCAACTATTTTTTCAGTGCCTTTGCCCATGTATTTTATGTAAGTTCCGTTACAAACAGGACACTTTTTTGGTAAATTATAAACATTGTCACAATAGCTACATATAAGTTTTTCTTTTGATTTATAATAAGTAAGAGTAAGTTCACAGTTTCTGCATTTAAAAATATAACCGCAATCTTTACATAAAAGATAAGATGCATATCCCTTTTTGTTTAATAGTAAAATTATCTGTCCTTTTTTTTCTAAAGTTGATTTAATTTCCTTTTTAAGTTCAGGTGAAATAATTTTATCACCAAAAGAATTTTTTAAATCTATAATTTCAAAATCAGGTAAAGGCTGATTATTAACACGTTCTTTTAAAACATGCAGTTTATATTTTCCAGTTCGGGCATTATGGTAACTTTGAACAGATGGAGTTGCTGAGCCTAAAACAATTGTTGCATTAAATGTTTTAGCTTTCATAACTGCACAGTCCCTTGCATTGTATCTTGGCTTATCTTCCTGTTTGTAACTTTGCTCATGTTCTTCATCGACTATTATAAGGCCTAAATTTTGAAGGGGAGTAAATAGAGCTGACCTTGCTCCAATAACAATATTGATTTCGTTTTTTATGCACCTGTTCCATATTTCATATTTTGCATTTTTTGAAATCTTACTGTGATACACAATAATTTCGCTATTAGGAAAATTTGTTAGAATTATATGTCCAATGTTGCTGCTTAATGATATTTCCGGTACAAGGTATAAAACCTGTTTGTTTGCTTCTAAAGCCTTTTCTATTGCTTTAAGATAAATTTCAGTTTTACCGCTTCCTGTAACACCAAAAATCAAATGAGTTGAAAATTTTTTACTCTTAATGTCTTTTTTAATAGCCTGAAATGCTTTTTCTTGGTATTCATTTAAATATTCTGCTCTGTAATAATAAAAGGACGCATCCATACTTTCTGGTAAAAATTCTTTGTTTTTTTCAATTAATTTTATATCCCCTGTTTTTAAGTATTTTTTATAATTTTTTATTTTTGTTTTAACAATATTAAGAGGCAGTATATTGTTTTTATTAAATAGATTTTTCAAATCTTCATTATTTGAATTTATAATTTGTATAAATTTTAATTTTTTTGAT
>CAZBLP010000006.1:19523-52974 GCA_964492825.1 uncultured bacterium | reverse complement strand
AAAAATGGTTCAATAAATTACCTGCAGATTTACAAAAACTTTTCTTAAATGTTGTCCATAGTGAATGTGCAAATACAAGAAAACTTACAAAGCAACAAGAAGATGATTCAATTGCTGCTGCTAAAAAAGCTGGTATTACTTTTATTAAAATGGCTCCATCTGAATATGCTAAATTGAAAAAAATGTCAGAAAAAGTATATAAAAGATGGTCTCCTATTATTGGACAAAAATATTTTAATAAAGTTAAAGCTTATATGGATAAACTTGATTAAATGTTAATGTGGGCTTAACAGCCCACATTATTTTTTTATAAAAAAAATAAGAGGTTGTTGAAATGTTAAAATTTCTTAAAATAATTGACAAGATACTTTCTTTATTTGAAGAATGGACTTTGTTTATTGCTACAATGCTTGGTTTATTGGTTTTATTCGTGGCAGTTGTATTAAGGTATACAATTAGCTACACCATTCCTTGGTCACAAGAAATTGTAAGGGAAGTTATTATTTATACTACTTTTATAGGTTGTTCTGTTGCCATTAAAAATAGAGCAATGTTAAAAATTGATGCACTTATTCAAGTGGTGCCTAAATTAAAAACCATTTGTGAATATATTGCAAATTTCGGTACAGTAATTTTTTCTTTAATAATTATAAAATATGGTTGGAAAATGGTAGTTCAGCAGTATCAGACCCATCAATATACTATTATTTTACAGATACCTATATATTTGCTCTATTTGATTTTGCCAATAATGGGAATTTTAATGTTAATAAGGGTAATACAAGTGTTATATGAAGATTTTACAAAACAGAAAGTTTTTGAAAAATAAAGTGTTAGGGAGAAAATAAATATGGAAGGTTCAACAACTACATATATTATTATTGGAGTGGTTTTGTTAGGATTAATGTTTACCACCATTCCTGTTTTTATGTCTTTATTTTTTACTGCATTAGTTGGTTTTGTTTTTTTTACAGATTATCCTGTTATGATGTTGGCTCAAGCTTTATTCCGTTCCATGGATAAATTTGCTCTTGTTGTTGTGTTGTTTTTTATTTTATGTGGGAATATTATGACCTCAGGCTCCATTGTTGATAAATTGATTAAAGTTGCCAATGCACTGGTAGGATGGTTGCCTGGTGGGCTTGGTATGGCCGGGGTATTAGCATGTGGTTTATTTGGAGCAATTTCCGGTTCAACAGTTGCAACTGTTGTTGCAATTGGTGGATTTATGATACCAGCTCTTTTAGAAAATGGATATGATGAAAAATATACTGTTGGTGTTATGACAACATCACCTATTCTTGGTATTGTTATACCGCCAAGTATTTCTATGATTTTATATTCAATGATTACCAATGATTCATTGGAAGCTTTATTTATGACAGGTTTTGTGCCAGGTATCCTTATAATGATAACTTTCTGTCTTTATTCTTATTATATTGCCAAAAAGAAAAATTTTAAATTAATAGATAAGCCTCCTTTTAAAGAAGTGGTTGCTGCAATAAAAGAGGGTTTTTGGTCATTAATGCTTCCTGTTCTAATTTTTGGTGGAATTTTTTCAGGAATGTTTACTGCAAATGAAGCAGCTGTTGTAGCATCTGTTTATGCTTTTATTGTAGAAATTTTTATTCATAAAAGTATGAAATTTAAAGAAATGTATAGAGTTACTGTTTCATCAGCAGTCACTTCAGCAACGCTTCTGATTATTGTTGCAGGAGCTACATGTTTTGGTAAATATCTAACTTTAGAGCAGATTCCGGCTATTGTCACAGAAGCTGTTGTTTCCCATATCCATTCTAAATGGGTATTTTTATTAGCTGTTAATATTCTCCTCCTTGTTGTTGGTACGTTTATGGACATTATTTCAGCAACTCTTATTTTAACACCTATTTTTATCCCAATGTTAGACCAATTTAGCATTAGTTCATTACATTTTGGTTTGTTGATGACTATCAACCTTGGTATTGGTTATTGTACACCTCCTCTTGGAGTAAGTTTATTTATAACAGGTGCTATGGTTAAAAGGGATATTATTTATGTAACAAAATCTGTAATGCCGTTTATTTTAATTCAGCTTGTTATATTGGCTTTGTTAACTTACTGGCCTCAATTGGTATTATTTTTACCAAAATTATTTTACGGTGTAGAGTAAACTATAGAAGGAGTTTAACATGACTTTAAGATTATTAGTTCCGGTTGATGAAAGATTAGGATCAATAAGAACAATAAATTATTTAATCAAAAACAAGGATTTATTAAAACCTGTTATTAGTCTGCTTACTATTTATGATGTATCTATTATTGAAGGTCATGGGATAACAGAAGAATTTCAAGAGAAAATTACTGAAAATGCGAAGAAATTAGCTGAAAAAACAGTTAACGAATATAAAGAAAAATTGGAAAAAGCAGGTATCTTAGTTGAGAATGCATATTTTGTGCAAGGTAAGCCTGGGGAAGCAATTTGTGAAGAATCTGAAAAGTTAAATGTTAATATGATAGTTTTATCTCCTAATAATGCAAGCGAATTGGCAAATATTTTAATGGGGTCAGTGACACATTACGTAATTCATCATTCAAATTTTCCCGTTCTTTTGGTTAAATAAAAAGGCATTGCCTTTTTATTTAACTTCCTTGAAATTTCTTTTGCTTGAAATTTATTCAAAATCTTGGTATAAAATTTGATTATGAAATATAAATTAAATTTAGGTTGTGGAAATAAAAAGATAGACGGGTTCATTGGGGTTGACAGATATTTTTGTGAAGGTGTTGATATTATTGCAGATATTAATAATTTGCCTTTTAAAAATTCATCAATTTCCGAAATATTACTTGATAATGTTGTGGAGCATATTTTAAATATTCCGTTAGTTATGAAAGAATTATATAGAATAAATATTAATAATGGGATTATAAAGATAAGGACACCTCATTTTACAAGTTTGGCATCATGGAAGGACCCTACTCACTTTCATCATTTATCTTTTTTTTCAATTGACTATTTTGTTAAAGAATCTACAATGCATTATATAGGAATAAAATTTCAAATAATTTCTAAAAAGCTGAATTTTGGTGGTCTTTGGAGTTTGCCTGGCAAATTTATATTTTTAATTAGCCCAAAACTTTATGAAAAATATTTCTGCTTTATTTTTAGAGCAGGGACACTAACTTTTATATTAAAAACAATCAAGGAGGATATAAGTGGAATTTAATCAATTTAAAGGTACTGATTCATATATTGCATCATTGCAGCTACAAAATGCTGTTAATGTGGCAATTGCCCTTGAAAAACCTTTACTTATTAAAGGAGAGCCTGGTACTGGAAAAACTTTACTTGCAATTAATATTGCAAAAAGTTTAAAGAAAAATTTTTTTGTATGGAATATTAAATCTACCACAAAAGCCCAAGAAGGGCTGTATGTTTATGACACAGTAAGAAGATTAAATGATGCAAGATTTAAGGATAAAGATATCTCTAATATTAGACAATATATTAGATTTGGGCCGCTTGGCTCAGCATTCCTTGCTGAAGAAAAATGTGTGTTGTTAATAGACGAAATCGATAAAGCTGATATAGAATTTCCCAATGATCTGTTAAATGAGCTTGATAATATGGAGTTTTATATTTATGAAACTGATGAATTTATAAAAGCCAAACATAGACCAATTGTTATAATAACAAGTAACTCTGAAAAAGAACTCCCAGATGCTTTTTTAAGAAGGTGTATATTTCATTATATTGAATTTCCGACTCCTGAATTAATGAAAGATATTGTCAAAGTACATTTTCCCGATTTGGAAGCAAAATTATTAAATCAAGCATTAGAGGTTTTTTATAAATTAAGAGAGATTGACGAACTGAGAAAAAAACCTTCAACAAGTGAGTTGATAGATTGGATTAAGGTGTTAAAGGCTACAGGAACATCTATTAAAACTGATACTTTTAAAGATATTCCTTTTTTAGGTACATTGATTAAAAAAGAGGAAGATACGGAACTTTTTAATCAAGAAAGACATGGAAGAAAACGTTTTGGGGTAATTTGATGTTTGTTGATTTTTTTTATCATTTAAGAAATTTTAAAATCCCTGTAACTACAACAGAGTGGCTTACTTTTTTAACTGCTTTGGAAAAAGGATTTGCCAATAGCTCCTTAACTGGCTTCTATTATTTGGCAAGAACTACACTTATCAAATCTGAAACTTTTTATGATCAATTTGATATAGCATTTAAAACTTATTTTGAAAATATGAAGATTGACAATATTGAATTTCAACATATTCTTGAATGGCTGCAAGAGAGTATCAACAAAAAAGAATTTTCCAAAGCTGATCTTGAAAAAATAAAAAGATTTACTTTTGAAGAATTAAAAAAACTTTTTGAAGAAAGATTAAAAGAGCAGAAAGAAAGACATGATGGTGGAAGCAAATGGATAGGCACTGGAGGGACTTCGCCCTTTGGTCATTCAGGGTACCACCCTGAAGGCATTAGAATTGGCGGCCAATCCATGAACAAATCTGCTTTACAAATTGCTAGCGAGAGAAAATTTAAAAATTATAGAAATGATATTACCCTTGATGTAAGGCAGATGAAAGTTGCTTTAAAAAAGCTGCGAATTTTAAAAAATATTGGAGCAGAAGACGAGCTGGATATTGATGAAACCATAGATAAAACTTGTAAAAATTATGGTGAAATTGAGCTAATTTTTAAAAAATCGAGAAAAAACAATGCAAAGTTAGTGCTTTTAATGGATACTGGCGGGTCAATGATTCCTTATGCAAATTTGGTTAACAGGTTATTCTCTGCAGCTAATTCTTTGAATCATTTTAAAGATTTCAAGCATTTCTTTTTTCATAATTGTATTTATGATTATCTGTATATGGATTATTATACTAATGAAACTTATCCCACACCTCTTTTTTTAAAAAATTTTGATTCTGACTACAGAATAATAATGGTTGGCGATGCAATGATGGCTCCTTCAGAACTTTTTATGAAAGGTGGAGCTATCGATTATTGGTATTATAATGAAACAACTGGAATTGAATGGTTGAGAAGGATAGTTGAGCATTTTTCTTCTGTTGTATGGTTGAGCCCAATAAAATCTCATTATTGGAACCATCCTACAGTTAAAGCAATTTACAAATTAATGCCAATGTTTGAATTAACTGTTAAAGGTTTGGAGGAGGCTATAAAAGAGCTTACCAGAAAAGTAGCCTGATTATAAATAGAATGGAATAAATGTTTCACATGGAACATATGACGGGAATAAAGTAAAAAAATTGTCTCAAAATAGAACATTACACTAAAATAATATGAAAAAAAATATTAAAGATAAAATAATTAATAAAGAACGGTTAAGTGAAAAAGAAGCATTATATCTATATAACAATTTTAATTTAATTGAGCTTGGGGAATTAGCTGAAATCAAAAACACAAAAAAAGTATATTTTAATATTAATAAACATATTAATCCTACGAACATTTGTGTTAACAGATGTAAATTTTGTGCTTTTTCAAGAAGCAAAGGTGAAGAAGGAAGCTATGAATATTCTATTGATAGAATATTAAAATATACAGAGAATTCAGAAAAATCAGGTATTACAGAATTTCATATTGTTGGTGGCTTGCATCCTGATTGGAAGTTTTCCTATTATATAAATCTAATAAAGTCTTTGAAAGAATCTCACCCAAAGGTGATTATAAAAGCATTCACCGCAGTGGAAATAGATTATTTTAGTAAAATATCAAATATGTCAATAGAAGAAGTCCTTTTGGAATTAAAAAAAGCAGGGCTTGATTTAATGCCTGGAGGTGGTGCGGAAATATTGAAAGAAGAGGTAAGAAGCAAAATTTGTCCTGAAAAAATAAGTGGCCAAAAATGGTTGGAAATTATAGAAATAGCACATAGTTTAGGGATTAAAACCAATTGTACAATGCTTTACGGACATGTTGAAAACATAGAGGATAGGATTTATCATTTAAATAAATTAAGAGAACTTCAGGATAGAACAAATGGTTTTTTAGCATTTATTCCTCTCTCATTTCATGCAAAAAATACTTCAATAAAAAAATATCCTTACACTACAGGGGTTGATGACCTTAAAACAATTGCATTATCAAGACTGTTTCTTGATAATTTTAAAAATATAAAGGCTTACTGGGTTATGCTTACAGAAAAGTTGGCACAATTAGCACTATTATTTGGAGCTAATGATATTGATGGAACTGTTGTTAAAGAAAAAATCACGCATTTTGCAGATGCATTGTCAAAAGAGGGTTTAACAATAGAAGAAATTGTCCATTTAATCAAAAGAGCTACTAAAATTCCTATAGAAAGAGATTCGTTTTATAATGAGTTGAAAATTTATTAAATGTGGGAGATGATTGTTGAATATAAATAGGAAAGAAGCATTAAAATTATTTAGGAATGCAGATCTGTTGGAACTTGCAAAATTAGCAGAAAAAGTAAAATCAAAAATTCATAAAAATTCAAAAAGAGTTACGTTTGTTGTAGATAGAAATATTAATTATACAAACATATGTAAATGCAAGTGCAAGTTTTGTGCTTTTTATAAAGATAAAGATTCCAAAGAAGCATATGTTTTAACAAAAGAAGAGATATTTAAAAAAATAGAAGAAACTCTTCAATATAACGGGACACAAATATTAATTCAAGGAGGCCTTAATCCTGATTTAAAAATAGAGTTTTTTGAAAATCTATTTTCAGAAATAAAGAAAAGATATCAGATTAATATTCATGGTTTGTCAGCTCCGGAAATATATCATATAGCAGAAAATTCAAGATTATCCATTGAAGAGACTTTAACGCGGTTGAAAAATGCAGGGTTAGGCTCAATTCCAGGTGGAGGTGCTGAAATCCTTGTTGATAGAGTAAGAAATATTATCAGCCCTAATAAAATTTCTTGGGAAAAATGGGCAAATGTTATGCTAAAAGCACATTCTTTAGGTATTAAAAGTACTGCTACTATGATGTTTGGCTCTATTGAAAAGGAAGAGGATATTATAGAGCATATTTTTAGAATTAAGGAGATTCAGGATAAAACAGGTGGATTTACTGCTTTTATATGTTGGACTTTTCAACCCCAAAATACTGAATTGGAAAAGGAAATAGCTTTCAAAGCTACAGGTGTAGATTTTTTAAGAGTATTAGCTATTAGTAGGATAATTTTAACAAATATTAAAAATATTCAAACATCGTGGGTAACTCAAGGTTCTAAAATTGCACAGGTTTCATTGTTTTTCGGCGCTAATGATTTTGGAAGTACTATGCTTGAAGAAAATGTTGTGTCAGCAGCTGGAGTGAAATTTAATCTATCTATTAAAGATATTATTTATCTTATAAAAGATGCGGGATTTATTCCTGCTCAAAGAGATACTTTTTACAATATTATCAAGGAATATTAATTATGGCTCTAATTGTAATTCCTGCAAGATATTCCTCTACAAGATTTCCCGGTAAACCACTTGCTTTGATAAATGGCCTCCCAATGGTGGTGCAAGTTTACACACAGGCAATAAAATCAAAATTAGCCAAAAAAGTCATTATTGCAACAGATGATAAAAGAATTTTTAATTGCGCAAAAGATTTTCATTGTGATGTTCAATTAACTTCTAATAAGCATAAATCTGGTACTGACAGAGTTGCTGAAGTAGCAATGAAATTGAAAGAAAAAATAGTTGTAAATGTGCA
The DNA here is from genome assembly GCA_964492825.1 of uncultured bacterium. GTDB lineage: Bacteria > DYJV01 > DYJV01 > DYJV01 > DYJV01 > CAZBLP01. The sequence goes on along the minus strand of CAZBLP010000006.1, from coordinate 45,265 downwards.
GGGAGACGAACCTTTTATTAAACCTGAGGTAATTGATAATGCAATTAAATGTCTGCAGAGCAATAAAGATGCAGATATTTCAACACCTGTAAAAAAAATATCTAATAAAACTGATATAGAAAATGTTAATGTTGTTAAAGTAGTTTTTTCAGAAAAAAATTATGCAATATATTTTTCCCGTTCTCCTATTCCATTCTACAGAGAAAATAACTCTGAAAAAGAATATTTTAAACATATTGGTCTTTATGCTTTTAGAATTGATACTTTAATGAAATTTGTAAATCTAAAAGAATCAAAATTAGAAAAAATAGAAAAATTAGAACAACTTAGAGCTATTGAAAATAATATGAAAATAAAAGTTTTTAAAACAGATTATGAAAGTATAGGTATAGATACACCTGAAGATTTAAAGAGTTATTATTGCAATTTTTAATAAGATTTTTATGAATGAATATAAAAAAAGCGGCTCTTATGAGCCGCTTTTTTATTTGTTAAGTCTATTATCAATTAGTGCATCAACAACTGTTGGATCAGCTAATGTAGAAGTATCTCCAAGAGATTTTTTATCAACTTCATTTGCTGCTATTTTTCTCAAAATTCTCCTCATGATTTTACCTGATCTTGTTTTTGGCAAACCAGTAGTGAATTGTATGAAGTCAGGGCTTGCAATTGGTCCTATAATTTTTCTTACAAGCTGGACTAATTCTTTTTGAAGACCTTCAGAAGGTTGTTCTCCAACTTTAAGAATAACATATGCATAAATACCTTGACCTTTAATCTCGTGGGGGAATCCTACAACAGCAGCTTCTGCAACTGCTTCATGCTCAACAAGGGCACTTTCAATTTCAGCAGTACCAAGTCTATGCCCTGAAACATTTATAACATCGTCAATTCTACCAGTAATTCTATAATCTCCGTCTTCGTCTCTTTCTGCTCCGTCACCTGAGAAATAGTAGCCATCATATTGAACAAAATAAGTTTGCCTAAATCTGTCAGGATCACCATAAACGCCTCTCATTTGTCCTGGCCAAGGTCTTCTGATTACCAAAGCGCCTTCACCTTTTCCTTTTATCTCTTCACCTGTTTGAGGATCAACCAGGGTAGGGTCAACACCAAAAAATGGAGTGGTTGCCATACCAGGTTTCATATCAATTGCTCCAGGAAGGCCTGTAATAAGTATTCCACCTGTCTCAGTTTGCCACCAGGTATCAACTATAGGGCATTGTTCTCCTCCAACTTTTTCATAATACCATTTCCATGCTTCTGGGTTAATTGGCTCACCAACTGTCCCAAGTAATTGTAAAGAAGATAATTTGCTTCTATCAACCCATTCGTCGCCAGCTGCCATTAATGCCCTTATTGCTGTAGGAGCTGTATAAAAAATGTTGACCTTATGTTTATCAACAATATCCCAAAATCTTCCAGGATTAGGATAATTAGGAACACCTTCAAACATAAGAGAAATAGCGCCGTTACATAATGGGCCGTAAGTAATATAACTATGGCCTGTAACCCAGCCAATATCAGCTGTACAAAAATAAATATCTCCATCATGATAATCAAAAATAACTTTATGGGTAAAAGCAACATATACTAAATAACCGCCAGTGGTATGCATTACACCTTTAGGTTTGCCAGTAGAACCTGAAGTATAGAGAATAAAAAGAGGGTCTTCAGCATCCATTATTTCATAAGGACATTCAGCAGGTTGCTTGCCAAGTTCATCATCCCACCATAAATCTCTGCCGTCTACCATATTAACGTCTATTTTGTCTTTTTCAATTCTAGGAACAACCAGCATTTTTTCAATAGATGGACATCCAAGACCGAGAGCTTTGTCAGCGTTTGCTTTCTGATTAATGTCTTTTTTGCCTCTATAATATCCATTACATGTAATAAGAATGGTGGATTCACAATCTTCTATTCTGTCTCTTAAAGCTTCTGCAGAAAAACCGCCGAAAACAATGGAGTGTATGGCTCCAATTCTTGCACATGCAAGCATTGAGATTACAAGCTCAGGAATCATTGGCAAATAAATTGCAACTCTGTCACCTTTTTTAACACCAAGTGATTTTAAAACATTAGCACATTTACATACTTCTTCGTATAGCTCACGATAAGTAAAGGTTTTGTCTTCTGAAGGTTCGTTGCCTTCCCAAATAAGAGCTGTTTGATCACCTCTAGATTCCAAATGTCTGTCAAGGCAATTGTAAGAAATATTTAACTTGCCATCAATAAACCATTTTAAATAAACTTCATCTTTGCTAAACTTCCAGTCCTGAACTTTTGACCATTTTTCAAACCATGTTACATATTCGTCAGCGATTTTAGCCCAAAATTCGTCAGAGTTCTCTATGGACTCTTTGTACATCTTTTCATACTCTTCCCTGCTTTTAATATAAGCTTTTGTCCTGAAGTTTTCTGGAACAGGATAACGATCTTTGTAGATTTCTGCCATCTTTTCCCCCTTAAAATTTTATTGATTAGAACAAAATAGAAATGATTTAGTTGTTTATAAAACATTATTTTTTAATAGTCAAGTAAATTTATAAATGAAAATTAATAGTTTTAGAGAAATAGATTGTATAAAATATTTTTAAAAGAAAAAATAAAGAAAATCATAAAATATTTTATTTTTTCAATCAGTATTTTTTTTAAAGTTAATTTTTCAGGAGCATAAAGAAAAAAAAGGTTAACTTGAGCATTTTTAAAAATTTTTTTAAAAATAAATTTTGCTCTTTTTATATGTGTAGTTGAAGTAATTATTAAAATATTTATCGGTGGTTTAAACTGGTGTAAAATTTTTTTAACTTCTTCTGCGTTTTCTCTTGTATTTTTAGAATGATTTTCTATTATTATTTTAGGGAAGAGGTTCTCAAAGTTTTTATATGGATATAAAATGTTTTTTTTAAGTGAGTTAGGATTTGCTCCGCTAATAATAAGATACTTGGGTTTTAATTTTTTTAAGAAGTTTAATCCTTGTTTAATTCTGCCTTTATGGCCTGTTAAAACAACAATAATATCTATTTTTTGGTTAAAATTTCTATTTTGTTGCTGAAAAGAATTTAATGTATCATATTCAATAATTAATTCAGCAAAAATAAAAAGAATGAATATAAAAGAAAAAATTGTAAAAATTTTTAAAAATTTCAAAATAATACCTTGAAAAAATTTTTTTTTTCTGATAATAAGCGCTTCCTTTTAATAATAAAGTAATGAGGTGATGTCAATGGCAAAAAAATGTGAAATTTGTGGAAAAGCTCCCATGGTTGGAAATAATGTAAGTCACGCAAACAATAAAACAAAAAGAAGATGGATTCCTAATTTACAATCTGTAAGGGTTAAAACCGAAGATGGTGCAAAAAAGATGAGAGTTTGCACTAAATGTATTAAATCAGGAAAAATAGAAAAAGCTGTTAGATAAATTTTTTAATTATATATTTTTGTAATTATTTTGGCTACTCTCTCGCCAAGTGCAAATCCATTATTTTCATCAGAATTTTCAGGTGAACCAGTGCAGGCGACACCAAAATGCCCCCCTGCTTCAATAGGATCCCCTACTATTATCATTTGATGTATAAGCATGGCAGCCAAAATAGTAAACATGGTTAATTCCTTGCCTCCAGTAATATGTCCTGAGGTGGTAAATGCAGCGCCAACTTTGTCTTTTAACTTTCTTCTAACAGAAACACTTCTGTCTATCAAATCTTTAACTTCTGCTGAAACTGAACCAAAATAAACTGGAGAACCGATAATAATGCCATCGGAATTTACCAAATCGTCAGTTGATGTATCTTTTGCTCTTTTTAAAATTGTTTGAAAGCCTTCTATACTTTCCACTCCTTTTGCTATTGATTTAGCAAGTTTTTCAGTATTACCACCTTTTGAGGAGTATGAAATTAAAACTGTAAACATTTTTACCCTCCTAAATATTTTTTATCTTTTCCATAAGGACATTTTAAAATGGATTCTATAAAATCATTAGAGTTACAAATATTGCATTTTTGACACAGATCTATTTTAAACTTAGAATCATATTCAAGAGGTGCATTTGTTAAAATTGATGAAAGAATAATCTTTACACCGTAAGTGGGAGAAACAAAGAAGTTGTTTTTCCCGATATTTCCTACACCTGCCAATTTGGCAATAATTTTATTTGTATCAGAATAGATGTCATTATCCAATAAAAAAAGAGGCGGTAATATCAAAGCGTTATACCCTTCTATGGATAATAAATGAAATATCTGATACGCTATGTTTGCAATATGTTCTTTAATTAATTTAATATGAAAATTAAAAATATTTTGATTAAATCTTTTCATTAAATCATTACTAAAAGATTGGCCTATAACCATTGCTCTTGTGTATTGTTGGAATTCTTTATTTTCTATTTTTTCGATATTAGCAAAATTAACTATTTGCATATGATTATTGTAGGCAAGTACTTCCAGTCTTGCTTGAAAAGGTACAATATCAATATCCATTGAATGCCTCCTTAAGTTTTCCGGAGAGGGTGGGATTTGAACCCACGGTAGAAATGAATCTACACGTGATTTCGAGTCACGCTCCTTAAGCCTGACTCGGACACCTCTCCTTTTTAAGTATTAATATTAAATTTTTAATCCCTTTTTCATAGGTTTCATTAACAATTATTTCAAAATTATCATTTATCAATTTTTCATCTTTTTCAGGCATTCTGCCAAATTCTTTCATAACAAAGCCACCTATAGTATCATAAGCACCATCTGGAATAGTAATATTGAGTCTTTCTTCTACTTCTTCAAGAGGGCAAATGGAATCTATTAAAAATTGGTTCTCAGTTAGTTCAGTAATTAAAGGTTTTTCATTTTCTTCAAATTCATCTTGAAAATCTCCAATTATTTCTTCTACAATATCAATTAATGTTACTAATCCGGAAACTCCGCCAAATTCATCAATTGCAATAGCAATATGTATTTTCATTTTTTTAAAGTCTTTTAATAGAGATAGAATTTTTTGAGTTTCGGGGACAAAAAAGGGAGGTTTTGCTATTTGTTTAATGTTGAAAGTTTTTTCATTAATTTTATATGAGATTAAATCTTTGGAATATATAATTCCGATTATATTGTCTATGTTGTCTTCAAATACAGGAATTCTTGAGATTTTGTATTCATCAAAAATATTTATTAACTCAGAGAAAGTAATTGTAACAGGCACTGCAATTACTTCTGTCCTTGGAATCATTATTTCTCTGACAATTGTATCAGAAGCTTTTGCCACGTTTTTTAAAATAATCTCAATTTCTGTATTAATAGAAGCCTTATTCAGAAGATTAGCAATATTTAAATTTAGTTGTTCCATAATGTTATATTATTTTTAAGAAAAATTTTTAATTTTTCAGGGATTTTAATGACTTTGAAATTTTTTGTTATTGATACAATGGTTGTGTTTGCTTTAAAGCAGATTTGCTCATTTTTAAGGATATTATATGTTAGTTCAAAACTGGCATTTTTAACTTTTTTAACAAAAACTTCGCAAATAAACATTTCACCATAGAAAAGAGGTTTTATATATTCAGCATCCATTTTTTTTACAGCAAAAAAAATTTTCTGATTATAGTAATGTTTTGATGATAATCCACTTTGGTCAAGAAAATCAGTTCTTGCTCTTTCTAAAAATTTTAAATAATTAGCATAATAAACCACACCACCTGCATCAGTATCTTCAAAATAAACTTTATAAAAGAATTGATTTTTAATTTGCATATATTTAATAGTTTATTCTAATCAAAAACCTATCTTCAATCATAGAATATAATTTGCCTTTACATAAAAAAGGGGTGGCCCCCTTTTTTATTATTTTATTTTAAAAGCATCTATTCCTGCATAAACAGAAGCATCTTCCAATTCTTCTTCTATTCTCATTAATTGATTGTATTTGGCAACTCTGTCAATTCTGCATGGAGCCCCAGTTTTCAATTGTCCGGTATTCATTGCTACAGTAAAATCTGATATAAAAGTATCTTCTGTTTCACCTGATCTGTGAGAAACAAGACATGTATAACCGGCTCTTTTAGCCATTTCAACAGTATTAATAGTTTCAGTTAATGTGCCTATCTGATTAAGCTTAATTAGAATAGAGTTAGCAATCCCATTTTCAATACCTCTCTTCAGCCTTTTCGGGTTGGTAACAAAAATATCATCTCCTGTAAGCTGTACTTTGGCTCCTAACCTTTCAGTCAAAATTTTCCATCCATCCCAATCATCCTCTGCTAAACCGTCTTCTATAAAAATAATTGGATATTTCGTTATCATCTCTTCGTAAAAATCTACAAGTTCAGCTGCTGTTTTCAAAGAACCTTCTGCTGCTAAGTTATATTTGCCATTTTCAAAAAATTCACTGGCAGCAGAATCAATACCAATATAAATATCTTTGCCTGAAGTATATCCTGCTTTTTCAATAGCTTCTACTATTAATTCAATAGCTTCAAAATTTGATTTTAAGTTAGGTGCAAAACCTCCTTCATCACCTACTGATGTTGAATATCCCTTTGATTTAAGAACTTTTTTCAAAGTTTGATAGGTCTCGGCACACATCCTCACAGCTTCTCTAAAACTTTCAGCTCCAGTGGGAGCAATCATAAACTCCTGAATATCTACGTTATTGTCTGCATGTTTGCCGCCATTTAATATATTCATCATAGGTGTTGGCAAAACATAAGCATTCACTCCACCAATATATGTGTATAAAGGTTGTCCCAAGTAATCAGCTGCTGCTCTTGCAGCTGCAAGAGAAACACCTAATATTGCATTTGCTCCAAGCTTTTCTTTTGTTTCTGTTCCATCAAGGTCTATCATTAAAAGGTCAATGTGTCGCTGATTTAATACATTCATGCCTAAAAGTTCAGGTGCAATAATGTCATTTACATTTTGTACAGCTTTTAAAACTCCTTTTCCTAAAAACCTTGATTCATCACCATCTCTAAGTTCTAAGGCTTCATGTTCACCTGTAGAGGCACCTGATGGGACAATAGCCCTTCCAAAAGCGCCTGATTCTGTAGACACTTCAACTTCTACAGTTGGATTACCTCGTGAGTCCAGAACTTCTCTGGCAAAAACATCTTCAATGTATGGCATTTTCTTTCTCCTTTCATAAAAATTATCAGGTTTATTTCTTTTCTTTTATAGATTCTTTATATACGGTTGCTACGCTTATTACCTCAATGCCTGCTTCTTTGAGAGCTTTTTTTACATCACTTTCTTTGCAGTTTTTGACTTTTACCATAAAATTAACCAAACTATTCATTAATGTAATCCTCCTTGAAACGTGGTTTAAATGTTAATACAGGGCATTTTGCAAGTTTAACTATTTTTTGTGCAACACTACCCATAATAAATCCGGGGAGACCTGTTCTACCATGAGTAGGTATAATAATCAAGCCGGCTTTTATTTTTTCTGCAAAATCTAAAATTTCCCTGTAGGGATTGCCTTCCTGAACTGTAATTGAAGTTTTAACACCTTTTGCTTCAAATTTGTTTTTATATTTGTTTAAATGCTCCTCTAATAATTTTCTATGTTGCTCAAATAATTCTTCAGGAACATTTAAATCAGAAAGCCCTGTATGATAAATTTCTGATACAGTAATTAAAAAAAGAGTGCTATTGTATTTTTCAGCAATATTAACAATGAGATCAATATCCTTATCATCTACTTCATCACCATAAACTGGGAAAACAATTTTTTTAAACATTTTTACCTCCTTAATTTTTAAATTTATAATCTTTTGATATTACAACAATTCCCTCATCAGTAACATAAAATCTTTTTTTATCTTTTTCAATATCAAAACCTATTTCTTCTCCTTGTGGTATTACAACATTTTTATCAACAATAACATTTTTTAATCGAGCTTTTCTTCCAACATTTACATTGTTGAATAAAATGCAGTTTTTAATATAGGAAAAACTATTAACTCTGACTTTAGGTGATAAAATTGAATTTTCAACTTTACCTCCACTGATAATTACACCATCGCAGATAATAGAGTCTAAAGCTTGACCAACTCTTTCTTCCCTAATATTTGCAAAAACAAATTTTGCAGGGGGTGATTGGGCGTTGTAAGTCCTTATTGGCCATTCATCTTCATATAGATTAAATTTAGGCTCAACAAAAGCAAGATCCATATTTGAATCAAAATACGATTTTAAAGTACCAACATCTCTCCAATAATCTGAATCAGTTGAATTTCTGTTTTTGTTGAAAAAATAACAATATACTCTGTGAGATTTTATCATTGAAGGGATAATATCTTTTCCGAAATCGTGTGAACTGGCTTGGTTGAGAGCGTCTTCTTCTAAAATTTCTTTTAAAAGTTTTGTGTTGAAAATATATATTCCCATGGAAGACAGGGATAATTGGTCATTTCCTGGAATAGTCTTAGGATTTTGAGGTTTTTCATTAAAACCGATAATTTTATCATTATTATCAATCTCTATTACACCTAATGACTTGGCTTCTTCAACATTAACTTGAATTGATGCAATTGTTAAATCTGAGTTTTTTTTCAAATGAAAATCCAACATTTTAGCATAATCCATTTTATAAATATGGTCTCCAGAAAGAATAACAATGTGTTCAGGTTCAATTTCAAAATCATCAAGTAAATGCATGTTTTGATAAATGGCATCAGCTGTTCCCTCGTACCATCTTTTGCCTAATCTCATCTGAGCTGGGATAGGGACTATAAATTCGTCGATTTCCGGATTGAAAATTGACCATCCTCTTCTAAGATGAGAGTGTAAAGAATGGGATTTATACTGAGTTAACACATAAATTTTTTTAAAACCTGAGTTGATGCAATTAGATAAAGTGAAATCTATTATTCTGTATTTACCGCCAAAAGGGACAGCAGGTTTGGCTCTTTCAATGGTTAAAGGATGAAGTCTGCTTCCTTCACCGCCTGCTAATATGAATGTAAGTACTTTTTTGAACATTTTTTATCCTTTTATTACTGCAATAGGTTTGAATCTTGCAACTTTTTCCGCAAGTCCGGATTTGGAGACCACTTTTACAACTTCATCAATATCTTTATATGCTTCAGGAACTTCTTCGGCAATAGTTCTTTTGTTTTTAGCTAAGATGTAAATCCCTTTATTTTTTAAATTTTCAACAATCTCATGATTATTAAATTTTTTGATTGCTTTTTTTCTGCTTAACACTCTTCCTGCTCCGTGGCAGCAGCTTGCGAAGCTTTGTGTACGGGCATTTGCAAGGCCTACAAGCAGATAGGATGCTGAGCCCATGTCTCCAGGAATAATAATTGGTTGCCCAATATTTTTATATTCAGTAGGGATATCAGTAGAATCTTTATCAAAAGCTCTTGTAGCTCCTTTTCTATGAACAAGAATTTTTTTATTGTAAAATTTTTCTATTTTGGCAATATTATGGGAAACATCGTAAATTTGCTCTAACTTTAATTGATTTGGAGATATATTTAATGAATCTAAAAGAGCTTTTTCTATAAGTGATTTAATAATCTGTCTGTTTGCCCATGCAAAGTTTGCAGCAGAATTCATGCAATTAAAATATTTTTGGCCAATATCTGACTTAAATGGTAAAGCAACAAGTTGTTTATCAGGTGGATTGTAATTAAATTTAGATATATTTTTTCTCATTAACTTCAAAAAATCATCACATACCTGATAGCCGAATCCTCTTGAGCCAGTATGAAATAGTATTAAAACCTGCTGATTATCCAAGCCAAAATAGTCAGTAAATTTTTTATCAAAAACCTTTTCAACAATATCTATTTCCAGAAAATGATTACCTGAGCCTAATGTGCCAAGTTGTTCTTTGCCTCTGTCAACTGCCCTTTCTGAGACAAATTTATAGCCTTCATTTTCTATATATCCGTTATTTTCAGTAAAATTTAAATCTTCTCTAATGCCAAATCCGTTTTCAACTGCCCATTGACTTCCGTTTTTTAAAACTTTTATAAATTCTTTGTTTGATAATTTTTTAATAGCATTTTTTGAGCCAATCCCTGAAGGAATGGTTGTAAATAGTTTTGCAAGTATTTTATCTACTTTATTTTTAATGTCATTATAAAATAAATTGGTTTTTAAGAGCCTAACCCCACAATTTATATCATATCCTACGCCACCAGGAGAAATAAATCCTTCATCAATGTCAACAGCAGCAACACCTCCAATGGGGAATCCGTATCCTTCATGTATGTCAGGCATTGCAATTGAGTATTTTAATATTCCAGGAAGAGTTGCCACGTTTTTTACTTGATGCAAACTTTCATCTGTGATTATTTGCTGTAAAAGTTTTTCTGACGCAAAAATTTTCCCGGGAACAAGCATATTACCTTCTTGTGGAATTTCCCAGGTGAAATCACTTATTTTTTTAAGATTGATTTTTATCATTTTTAAGCTGGTTTAGAATTTCTTCAACAAACATTTTAGTAGAATGAGGCCCGTCAGTTGTAATAATATTTTTGTCAATTTCAATTGAAGATCCTGTATAATAAGCGCCTAATTCGTCTAAAATATCACGGTCACCAATCCAGACTGTAGCCCTTTTGTTTTTTAATATACCTGCATACGCAAGAGTAATAGGTGCTTTGTATGATGCAGCTATAATTTTTTTCCTTTTATCAGCTTCTTTAAGAAATTTATGTAATACTTTATCTTTCCAGAATATTTCAGAACCTGTTCCGCCTACCAATATAATTACGTCGTAGTTATCCGGATTTAATGTTTTAATTGAATTGTACACATCAATTTCCGTACCTTTCATGCCTCTGGCTTTACCTGTAATATTAGAAGCCAAAGTTATGTTAAAACCTTTTTTTTCAAAATATTCTACTGGAATGTTCAGTTCTTCATCTCTGAAATTTTTAAAAGATAAAATTATTAAAACATTATTTCTCATAATTATTTTTATCCTCCGATTATAGTATTATATAGAAAAATTAGACTAAGATATATATTATTATACACAAATTTAACAGAAAAATCAATTTTTATTGATTTTTTATTTTTTTACAACTATAAGAAATTATGGAAATTTTTATTGTGGGAACACCTATTGGTAATTTGGATGATATCTCTAAAAGAGCTATTGATATTTTATCTCAAGTAGATTTGATTTTGGCTGAAGATACAAGGGTAACAGCAAAATTATTGAAACGATTTGAAATAAATACTAAAATTATTAGTTGTAATGAATTTAATGAATTTCAGAGATTGGAATATTTGAGCAAGGAAAAAAAGTTTTTTAAAAAAATAGCTTTGGTATCTGACGCTGGTACACCGTTAATATCTGATCCAGGGAAAAAAATAGTGGAGTATGCTTACAAAAATAACTTTAAACTTATTCCTGTACCTGGGGCATCTGCTATTACCACAATTTTATCAGTAGTGCCTTTTGATATTAGACCTTTTGTTTTTTTAGGTTTTGTTGAAAAGGTCTTAAAGTTAAAGAGAGAATGTTTTAAAAATATTATTAATTTGAAATATCCGTTCATATTTTTTGAATCACCAAAAAGAATATTAAATACGCTTAAAATTTTAAAAGATATTGATGATACTGTAGAAGTGGTGGTAGGTAGAGAGCTTACAAAAATATATGAGCAGGTCATTTTTGGCAAAATATCAGATGTATTGGAAATACTTTCTCAATCAACTGTAAAGGGGGAGTTTGTTGTAGTTGTTTCGAAAAGCAATAAAATAGAGCAGGAAAATTTTGAATATATGGAGGATGTAAAAATTTTAAAAAATTTAAAAATGTCTACAAAAGATATTGCTTATTTTATTTCTACAAAGTATAATATTAAGAAAAATTTAATATACAATTATATTAAAAATTTGGAGTAAAAATGACCTATGTAAAACAAGTTCCACATAATTTGGAAGCTGAAAAGTCAGTTATTGGCTCTATTTTTTTAGAAAACAAGGTATTAGACCAGCTGATTGATATGTTAAAACCCTCAGATTTTTATCATAAGCCTTTTGAGCTGATTTTTAAAACTATGATTCAACTGTATTCCAAAAAAGAGCCAATAGATCTTCTAACCATAACTGAGCATTTAAAGAAAAATAAATTGTTGGAGCAAATAGGTGGTGTTGGCGAGATATCGGCAATAATTGATGAAGTGCCAACAACGGCAAATGTTATCAATTATGCGAAAATTGTGAAAGAAAAATCGGTTTTAAGAGAAGTTATAAAAACATCCACAGAAGTTATAGAAAAATGTTATCATGAGCCGGAAAATATAGATGAATTTTTAGATATTATTGAAAAAAAATATTTTGAGTTAAGTGAAAATCGTTTTCAATCTACTTTTTCAAATATTAGAACATTGGTGTGGGATGCTCTTGAAACAGTTGAGAAATTGTATAAAAATCAAACCAGTGTATCGGGAATTCCTTCAGGATTTTATGCTCTTGATAAAAAAACAATGGGCTTCCAGGCATCGGATCTTATTATTATTGCTGGAAGACCAAGTATGGGAAAAACAGCCTTAGCTTTAAATATTGCTGGTAATGTAGGTGTTTATAAAAAAATTCCAATTGCCTTTTTTTCATTGGAAATGTCCAAAGAACAGCTTGCATACAGATTATTATCAGGATTTAGCGGGATTAATTCCAATAAAATGAGAAGCGGTATGATTGCAAAAGATGAATGGCCTAAAATAAGCCAAGCTGCTGGTATTTTAGCTGAAGGTAAAATTTTCATAGATGACACTCCTGCAATGACCATTCTGGAAATAAGGGCAAAAGCAAGAAGGTTAAAAGCTCAGGAAAATATACAAATTCTTATGATTGATTATTTGCAATTAATAAGAGGTCTTGAAAACAGAGACTCAAGGGAAAGGGAAATTTCTGAAATTTCAAGGTCATTGAAGAATCTGGCAAGAGAGTTGAAGATTCCTGTTGTAGCTCTTTCACAGTTAAACAGGGGTGTTGAAATGCGTAGTGACAAAAGGCCTCAATTATCTGATTTAAGAGAGTCAGGAGCAATTGAGCAAGATGCTGATGTTATTCTTTTTATTTATAGAGATGAGGTTTATAACAAAGACAGAGAAGACAACAAAGGTGAAGCTGAGATTATCATAGGAAAACAACGTAATGGCCCTACAGGTACGATAAAATTATTTTTTGACCATAAACTGACCACATTTAGAAATCTTGCAAAAGAGGAGGATGTAGATTTTATTCCTGAGGAAGATGAGTTTTTTAACGAAGTATAGTGAATTTTTTACAGAGCAGTAAATATAACATTAAGTTTTAAATTGAGTTGTTATGGAAGAATTAATTTACTGGTTAGCCACTAAAAAATTGCCTAAAATAGGAGATGTCACATATTTAACATATTTAAAGGAATATGAAGATGTTAAAAAGGTTTTTGAGCTTTACAAACTTACAAATTTTAACAAAACAGATGCTTTAAAAGAAGCAGAGTTAGAATATAAAAAATGTCAGGAACTTAATATTGAAATTCTGACTTATAATAACAAAAATTATCCTGAAAAACTTAAAGAAATTCATTCTCCACCGCCTATACTTTATTGTTTAGGAGATATTAGCATTTTAAATAGAGAAAACATAGTTGCTGTTGTAGGTTCGAGAAACCCTACAGACTATGGAATAAATGCCACAAAAGATATTGTAAAGGGACTAGTAAGAAAAAATATAATTATTGCAAGTGGTTTTGCAAAAGGTATTGATACAATAGCTCATCAGGAGGCTTTGTATAATAATGGAAAAACAATTGCTGTTTTAGGCTCAGGTATAAATATAATTTATCCTGCAAAAAATAGAGCATTATTTGATAAAATAAAAAACAATGGCCTTATTATATCTGAATTTTCACTTGATACTAAACCTGAGCCAGGAAACTTTCCCAAAAGGAACAGAATTATTAGCGGTATATCCAAATCAATTGTTGTAATTGAGGCAGGAAAAAAAAGCGGTTCTCTTATTACTGCAGAATTTGGTTTAAATCAGGGGCGTGATATTTATGCTTTGCCTGGAAATATATATAATTACAAGGCAAAAGGGACTAATTATCTGATAAAGAATGGTGCTTACCTGCTTGAGAGTGCAAATGATATTTTGGAAAATAGTTTTCCTTATATTTTAGAAAAAGAAAAAAACAATATAAAAGAAAAAATTGAATTTAAATCTGAACAAGAAAGAGTTGTTTATGACTTATTATCCAAAAACTCTTATAATTTTGACGAGTTGGTTAGAGTTACTTTTTTAAGTCCTCAAGATCTCATGGCTGTTTTAACATCATTGGAAATAGAAGGAGTTATAAAAAAAATTAACGGGAAAATTCATATTGTAAAATTTTATTCTTAGGAAAAGTGTTAATCCAAAACTATGATGGAAAACTTAGAAGATAAAATTAAAGAGCAGAAAAAGAGAGCAAGAGAAAAAAGAATAATAATTCTGGCGTTTATTGCGCTGATTATTGCAACAATTGTACAAGGTTATTATGCTAAAATTACTTTCAACAACACTCCGCTTCCTTCAAATATAATAGTATTCAGCCTTTTGAATATTAATATAATATTAATTCTTCTTTTAATATTTTTAATTTTTAGAAATCTGGTAAAGATATTTTTCAGCAAAGAGCAGAAAAAAATCAAAAAATTAAGCAGAAAACTTGTGATTTCTTTTTTCTTGTTCACTACGGTTCCTTTAATTCTTCAATTTGTAATTTCTTCTGTTATTGTAAAAAGCAGCATTACAGGATGGTTTAACAAAAAAGTTGAAGATAACCTGGAAGCATCACTAAAGATAGCAGATAAATATTATCAGGAAAAAAGAGGCAAAATATTAACTTATACAAAAACAATTTACGATTTAATAAAACATCAAAAAAAATTGGAAGATAAAGTAAAATATTTTTATATTAACGGTTATATTTTAGGTAAAGACAATGAAATTTATGAAGTAAAATATTTTCCAGAGCATATAAAAAAGTTTATAGAACCTAATTTATCCAAACTTAAAGCCTTTATAATTAATAGCCACAATACTCAGGGTACAGATATTGTCTCAGTTGAAAAAAAAGAAATTATCTATGGCTATTACAAAGGTAAAAATTATTTTGTAATAGCATATTTTTTAACAGGCAGGGATATTACAAAATCATCTAAAACTATTTCGCAAAATATAGCTGAGTATTCTTATTTAAAATTAATGAAAAATCCTATTGAAAAAATGTATCTACTTTCTCTTTTAATAGTAACTATGGTGATAATTTTTTCAGCTACCTGGTTTGGTTTTTTTATAGCAAAAGATATAACAACGCCAATTAATGAACTTGTTAAAGCTACTTATGAGGTTAGCAAGGGAAATCTTGACCTTCAGATAAAAATCAAATCTCAAGATGAAATCAAATTGCTTGTTGAATCTTTTCAAAAAATGTTGGAAGAATTAAAAATATCAAGAAAAAATCTATTAGAAAGACAGCAATACATTGAAACCATAATAAATAACGTTAATAGTGGTGTTATCTCAATAGATAAAAAAGGAATAATCAATACTATTAATGCTTTTGTTGAAAATCTATTAAACATTAGCAATGCTGATATAATAGGTTTACATTATAAAAATTTAAAAAATGAAACTTTAAAAAAAATAATCATAGATATTTTAGATGAATTAGCAGATAATTACAGAACAACAACAGTTAAAAATATTAATATACAAGGCAAGGAAAATGAGGTTATTATGCTCTCAATTTTTGCAACAACTTTAAAAGGAGAAGATAAAGAAGTACTTGGTTATTTGCTGGTGATGTCAGATTTAACTCAAGTCACTATTGCGCAAAGAACAGCAGCTTGGAAGGAAGTGGCAAGGAGAGTTGCACATGAAATTAAAAATCCTCTAACACCAATTCAGTTGTCTGCACAAAGACTAAAAAAGAAATATTCAAATAAATTAACAAGTGAAAAAGAAGAGTTTGAAAAAACTATTAACAATATAGTAATATATGTTGATGTTATAAGAAATCTTGTTAATGAGTTTTCAAATCTTGCTAAAATGCCTGATACCAAAATTGAGGCCCATAATCTTAATGAAATTATTAAAGAATTAATGCCTTTTTTTATTGATACATGGAAAAATATATTATTTAATTTTGTGTTGGAAGATAATATTCCTAAAATACATGTTGACAAGAAGCAGATTTATCAAGTAATAACAAATATATTAAATAATTCTGTTCAATCATTTGAAAATGTAATTCAGGAGAATAAAGAAATTACAATTATTACAAAGTACAATAAAAATAAAAACTGTGTTAGACTTTCAATAATTGATAATGGTTCAGGTATTGACAGAAAAATAAAAAATAAAATATTTACACCATATTTTTCAACTAAAAAAACAGGAACAGGTATAGGGCTTACTATTGTAAAATCAATAATTGACAGTCATAATGGTGAAATTACAGTAAAAAATAATAAGCCAAATGGTACAATTGTGGAAATTTCACTCCCTGTTGCTTAAATTTAAAAGGGTTAAATTATGAATGAAAAAATTTTATTAATTGATGATGAAAAGTATATTTTGGATTCTTTATCAGATGTTTTGTCAGATGAAGGATATATTTGTCTGACTGCATTAGACGGTTTTGAAGGCATCAGGCTTATTGAGCAGGAAAATCCAGATGTGATTTTGTTGGATATATGGATGGAAGATATAGATGGCATTGAAGTTTTAAAAAGAGTTAAAAGTACCTATCCCCATCTTCCTATAATTATGATTTCAGGCCATGGTACAATTGAAACTGCAGTTCAAACCACAAAATTAGGAGCATTTGATTTTATAGAAAAACCTATATCACTTGAGAAACTTCTTATATTAATAAAAAATGCTTTAAATTATAAAAAAATCCAAGAAGAAAATGAATTTTTAAAATCAAATTTTTTAAAAGATGAAATCATTCTTGGCAATAGTAATGTTATTAAAAAGTTATTATTTGATGTTGATAAAATTGCTCCTACAGATAGTTGGGTATTAATTACAGGAGAAAACGGTTCAGGAAAAGAATTAGTAGCAAAACTGATACATAAAAAAAGTAAAAGAGCAAATAAGCCATTTATAGATGTAAATTGTGCTGCAATTCCTGAAGAATTAATTGAGAGTGAACTTTTTGGACATGAAAAGGGCAGTTTTACAGGTGCTATTGAGCAAAAAAAAGGAAAATTTGATTTAGCTAACGGCGGGACAATTTTTCTTGATGAAATTGGAGATATGAGTTTGAGAACTCAATCTAAAATATTAAGAATATTGCAAGAGCAAAAGTTTGAACGAGTAGGTGGTCATGAAATTATTAATGTTGATGTAAGAGTTATAGCTGCTACTAATAAAAATTTAATTGAAGAGATTGAAAACGGAAAATTTAGAGAAGACCTTTATTACAGATTAAACGTTATTCCTATACATGTACCTCCTTTAAGAGACCGTGTTGAAGATATTCCTATTTTAGCAAAATATTTTTTAAATAAATTTTCTTTTGAGCACACAGGCAGAACAAAAGAAATAACAAATAACGCCATAGAATTATTACAAAAACATGATTGGCCAGGGAATGTACGAGAACTTAAAAATTTAATGGAAAGATTAGTTATATTGGTTGATAATGATGTAATTGACTATAAGGCGATAGAGAAATATCTGTTTGGCAAAAATAATAAAAATAACGAAGGATTATGTAATTTAGTTGATAAATTTGACAAATTAGATGATGCTGTTAAGACATTTGAAAAAATGTTTATTGAAAAAAAGATAAAAATGAATAATGGCAATATTACCAAAACATCTGAAATGATAGGGGTAACAAGGAGAAATCTTTACAGAAAAATGAAATCTCTTGATATTAATTGGTCAGAACTATGATTGAAGAAATAGGAATAGTATTGGAAAATTTTGATAATAAGGAAATTGCTAAAATTTTAGTGGAAAAGTCTTCTGCTTGTGGTAATTGTTCTGCAAAATCTTTTTGTCAGCCATTTGGTGAGAAAAATGAGGTTGTTGTAAAAGCATTTAATAATATTGGCGCTAAAAAAGGTGATAAGGTCAGAGTGGTAATAAAATCTTCCATATTTTTAAAGGCATCTTTTTTTCTATACTTTATTCCGATAGTAGCAATGCTGGCAGGTGCATTTGCAGGAGAACTTTTATTTCATAATGATATTGCCAATTTTATCTTGTCAGGGTTATTCTTTATTGTTTCTTTTATTGGGATTAGCAAATTATCAAAAAATAAAGAAATTGATTATATGGCAGAAATAGTTGAAATTTTGTGATTTATTAAAATATTATGGACAATTTTAATATTTTTTTGTTTTCTTGGTTTCATAATATGGAAATAATATATTTTATAGAATTAAAAATATTTAAACTTTATTAGCTGTTAAAAATTCTATTTTATCAATATCAAATTTCTTTTTTAAGACCATTAAAAGATTACAATAATTAAAGATATAAAACCAGTGAAAAATCAAATAAAAAACATTGAAACTTTTTATAATAGTTGATAATATAAAAAAAATGTTTCATATGGAGGGAGTTATGAATTTTTTTGAAGGGAATTTAACAGCAGACAATCTAAAAGTTGCAATAATTGTAAGCAGGTTTAATAGTTTTATTACTGAGAGATTGCTTGAAGGAGCTGTTGACGGATTGGTTAGGCACGGAATTAATAGCGAAAACATTGATGTTTACAAAGTGCCTGGAGCTTTTGAAATTCCTTTAATTGCAAAAATTGTTGCTAATAAAAATTATGACGGGATTATATGTCTTGGTGCTGTTATAAGAGGTTCAACACCACATTTTGACTATGTGGCATCAGAAGTTTCAAAGGGGATTGCATTGGTATCTCTTGAAAAGGAAAAACCTGTTATTTTCGGTATATTAACGACTGATACAATAGAACAAGCTATAGAGAGGGCTGGCACCAAAGCTGGCAACAAAGGTTATGAAGCAGCTCTTGGCTTAATAGAAACTGTAAATTTAATAAAAAATATATAAAATTATGAAAAACAGAAGAAAAGCCAGAGAAGTAGCATTAACAGTTCTGTATCAATATGAAGTAGGATTAGGCGATTCTGTGGAGGAAACTTACCAGCAATATCTTTATAATAATGAGATCCCAGAAAAGGTGAAAGACTATTTGGGCCCTTTACTTTCTGGGATTAGTGAAAAATGGAGTTTTCTTGATGAAATTATTAGAAAGTACTCAAAAGGGTGGACATTGGAACGGATGTTAATATTAGATAGGAACATTTTGAGAATTGCTCTGTTTGAGATTTTTTTTAAAGAAGATGTACCTGTGAAAGTATCAATAAATGAAGCAGTTGAAATTGCCAGAATGTTTTCAGGAGAAGAATCTCGAAAATTTATTAACGGAATTTTGGATAGAGTATATAAAGATGAGTTATGATGCTTTATGTATTATTTTAAATACGTACTCAAATCCATTAAAAGGTGTTTTGAGTTATTATAATTTTTTTCTTCAAGGAGAAATATCAAAGTTAATATATAAAAATATTATTTCTATAAAAGCAACTGAAAAAATAATTTTATATAAAAATAATATAAGTAAATTTTTTCCTGAAAAAATAATTTTTTTTATATGTTTCAATGACCATGATATTGGCAATGTTATAATAGAGACTTTAAATTCCTTAAAAATAGCCAAGGCTTGTATTGTAAGGGGAGAAAGTGATGGGTAAGCGTGTTTCAGATATTTGGGACAGGTTGATTTTGTTTCAAAACAGAATGAATGAGATTACCAACGAAATAGATGAAATGCTTACTTCAGCTTATTTAATTTTACCGTCTGATATTTTGGAATATGAGCATAATTTAATAATAAAAATTGATATACCGGGAATGGATGAAAATAATATTCGGATTCATATTGAAAATAGATTTTTAGTTATAGAAGGATATAAATCAAAAGATATTAATGATAATGTCAGGTATATTTTGGCTGAGAGAAGGTTTGGTAAATTTAAAAATATTATAGAATTGCCTGCAGATTTTGACATGGAGAGTATTAGTTACTATATTAAAAATGGTGTGTTGATTGTTAAAATAGAAAAATTCAGATTGAAGGAGGGGTAATGGAAGCTGAAAAACAAGAGAAACTGGATTCATCTGTTAATGAAGAGGAATTTAAAATTCCAGATGAACTACCATTATTGCCAGTTAGAGATGTTGTTATTTTTCCATATATGATTATGCCTCTTTTTGTGGGGAGAGAGTTTTCAATTAAAGCAATAGATGAAGCTTTGTCCAAGGATAGAATGATTTTTATTGCTGCCCAAAAAGATATGAACGAAGAAGTCCCTGGTATTGATGATATATATGAAATAGGGACAATTGCTATGATTATGAGAATGTTAAAATTACCTGACGGAAGAGTGAAGATACTGGTTCAAGGCATATCAAAAGGTAAAATTAAAGAATTCAAAGAAATCAAGCCGTTTTTCAGTGTTCAAGTTGAAAAGATAGAGGACAAAAAAGTAACCGAGCTTACCAATGAAGAAGAAGCATTAATGAGAGATGTAAAAGAAAAATTAGAAAAAATGCTTTCTCTTGGTAAAATATTGTCTCCGGAAGTTGTGATGATATTGGAAGGAATTAATGACCCATCCAGATTAGCAGAATTAATTTCAGCAAATATTGGTTTAAAAGTGGAAGAATTGCAAAGAATCTTGGAGAATACAGACCCTATTGATAAATTGAATGAGGTTCATGCAATTTTAACAAGAGAAGTTGAAATATTGAATATGCAGGCTAAAATTCAGTCAAAAGCCAAAGAAGAAATGAATAAGGTTCAAAGAGAATATTTTTTAAGAGAGCAGTTGAAAGCCATACAAACCGAATTAGGGGAATTTAATGATAAAGATTTGGAAATAAAAGAATTTCATAAAAAAATAAAAAGAGCAAGAATGCCCAAAAGTGCTAAAGATGAGGCGTTAAAGCAGCTTTCAAGATTGGAAAAAATGCATCCTGATTCAGCAGAAGCTTCTGTTATAAGGACATATTTGGAATGGATGACAGAACTTCCTTGGAAAAAATCAACTAAAGATAATTTAGATATTAAAAAAGCTAAAAAAATTCTTGATGAAGATCATTACGGTTTAGAAAAGGTCAAAGAAAGAATATTAGAATTTTTAAGTGTTAGGAAGTTGAAAGAAGATACTAAAGGTCCAATTTTATGTTTTGTAGGTCCTCCTGGAGTAGGAAAAACATCTCTTGGCAAATCAATAGCACGATCTCTGGGAAGGAAATTTTTCAGAATGTCTCTTGGTGGAGTTAGAGATGAAGCGGAAATAAGGGGGCACAGAAGAACTTACATTGGAGCGCTTCCTGGCAGAGTAATCCAGGGAATTAAGCAGGCAGGTACAAATAATCCAGTATTTATGTTAGATGAGGTTGATAAAATAGGTATGGATTTTAGAGGTGATCCAGCTTCAGCTTTACTTGAAGTTTTGGACCCTGAACAAAACAAAGAATTTTCAGATCATTATCTTAATGTTCCTTTTGATTTATCAAATGTTATGTTTATTACAACAGCAAACTTTATAGATCCTATTCCGCCGGCATTAAAAGACAGAATGGAGATAATAGAGATAAGCGGATATACTGATGACGAAAAGATTCAAATTGCAAAAAGATATCTTTTGCCGAGACAAATTAATGAAAATGGTTTGAAAAAAGAAAATATCAAGGTAACTGATAGGGCTATTTTAAAGATTATTAATGAATATACCGCTGAATCAGGGGTTAGGAATTTAGAGAGAAATATTGGCACACTTTGCAGAAAAGTTGCCAAGCATATAGCATTAAATGAAGGAAGTCATTTTTCTATTACTGCAAAAAATCTTAATAAATTTTTAGGAGTGCCAAAATATATATCAGATGACGATATATTGGAAAATGCTATAGGAATAGCTACAGGCCTGGCATGGACGCAATATGGTGGAGAGGTTTTGTATATAGAAACAATGCTAGTTGCAGGTTCAGGCAAGCTAATTTTAACAGGTCAGTTAGGTGATGTTATGAAAGAATCTGCACAAGCTGCTTTAACATATGCAAGAAGCAGGGCAGGGTTTTATGATATTAACAGAGAGCTATTTGATAAAAAAGATATTCATATCCATGTACCAGCTGGTGCAATACCAAAAGACGGGCCTTCAGCGGGAATTACAATAGCTACATCATTAATTTCAGCCTTGAGTAAAATTCCTGTAAAAAAAGAAGTTTGTATGACAGGAGAAATTACTCTAACAGGCAGGGTTTTACCTATTGGTGGGTTAAAAGAGAAAAGTCTGGCTGCTCTTAGAGCCAAAAAAGAGGTAATAGTTGTTCCTGAAAGGAATAAAAAGGATATGGAAGATATCCCGGAAAAGGTTAAAAAAGGTTTAAAATTTGTTTTTGTAAAGCATATGGATGAGGTATTAAATATAGCTCTTGAAATGGATAGCAGGTAGGTATTTATGAAAAAAGAATATTTCAGAGATAAATGTGGGGTGTTCGGGGTTTATAATCATTATGAATCGTCAAATTTAACATATTTGGGTCTTCATGCGTTACAGCATAGAGGCCAGGAAAGTGCTGGAATAGTTTCATCAGATGGCAATACTTTTTATTCTCACACTTCTCTTGGTCATGTTGTTGATATCTTCAATGAAGATATATTATCCAAATTAAAAGGTCATATGGCTATAGGGCATGTTCGTTACTCTACCACAGGAGAAACAATAGCTCAGAATGCTCAACCTTTTATGGTTAATTATTTTAGAGGATATCTTGCAATTGCACATAATGGTAATCTTGTTAATTATGAACAATTAAAAAACAAGTTAGAAGAAGAAGGAAGTATTTTCCAATCTACAATGGATTCAGAAGTTATTGTACATTTAATAGCCAAATCACATCATTCAGATATTATAGCGAGGATAAAGGAAGCACTGTTTCTTATAAAAGGAGCTTTCAGTGTTGTTATGTTAACGGAGAATAAATTAATCGGAGCAAGAGACCCTTTTGGTTTCAGGCCTTTATGTCTTGGTAAGTTGGATGACAGCTATATATTATCATCAGAGACATGTGCTTTTGATTTAATTGGAGCAAAATATATTAGAGAAATAAAACCAGGAGAAATTGTTATAATTGATGAAAATGGAATTAAATTTGATCAAATCCCTTCTGAAAACAAGAGACATGCCTATTGTGTTTTTGAACATATTTATTTTGCAAGGCCTGACAGTATAGTGTTTAATCAAACTGTTTATACTTTTAGAAAAGTTTTGGGCAATATGCTTGCAGATGAAATGCCTGTAGATGCAGATATTGTTGTTCCAATACCTGATTCAGGAATTGCAGCAGCTATTGGATATTCTGAAACGTCCGGAATACCTTATGAAACAGCGTTAATAAGAAATCACTATATTGGCAGGACTTTTATTGAACCAAAGCAAAGTATCAGGCATTTTGGAGTTAAATTAAAGTTAAATGCAATTAAAGAAATAGTTAGAGGGAAAAGAGTGATTTTAATTGACGATTCCATTGTTAGGGGAACAACTTCAAGAAAAATAGTTAAATTAATAAGAGAAGTTGGCGCAAAAGAAGTGCATATGAGAATTAGTTCGCCAACAACCAATTATCCATGTTTTTATGGTATTGATACACCTACAAGGACAGAATTAATAGCTTCATCACATTCAATTGACGAAATAAGGAAGTATATTACAGCAGATTCACTTGCATATCTTACTTTGGAAAGCCTCAAAAAAGCTTTGGGCAAAGAATCGCATAATTATTGTTATGCATGTTTTAACGGAGATTATCCGATTAGATTTCCTTGGATGGAAAAAAAGCTTGACCAAACTATATTTTAAAAATATTTAAAAAATTTTGGAGGATATTTATGATTAATATTACAAAACTTTACTGTGGAGAAAATACACCAAGTGATGATATACGATATGGGCAAAAACATGATAAAATTTTTCATTGTAGAGGACCTGAGTCAGATAGGTTACCCAAAAAAGCATCAGAGAGAAGGCCAATAGTTGTTTGGAATTCTACAAGAAAATGTAATTTAAAATGTGTACACTGCTATACTGATTCAGAATATAAAGATTATAAAGGTGAGCTTACCACTGAAGAAGCAAAAAAAATGATAAAAGATTTGGGAGACTTTAAAGTCCCCGCTATTTTGTTTTCAGGAGGAGAACCTTTAATTAGGAAAGATCTTTTTGAATTGGCGGAATTTGCACTTGAAAGTGGAGTGAAACCTACTTTATCTACAAATGGAACTTTAATTACAAAAGAAAAAGCCAGAAAATTAAAAGAAACAGGTTTCACTTATGTTGGTATTAGCCTTGATGGTATTGGTGAAATTAATGATAAATTCAGAGGTGTTCCTGGTGCTTTTGAAAAAGCTATGGAAGGTTTTAGAAATTGTGTTGATGTGGGGCAGAGAGTAGGATTGAGACTTACATTAACAAAAAGAAATTATCTTGACCTTGAAAGAATTTTTGACTTTATAGAAGAAGAAAACATTAACAGAGCATGTTTTTACCACCTTGTTTATGCTGGTAGAGGTGTGGATATTATGAAAGACGACCTTACTCATGAAGAATCAAGAGACGCCATGGATATTATTTTAAGGAGGACCAAAGATTTTTCAGAAAGAGGCTTAGAAAAAGAAATTCTTACAGTTGATAATCATGTAGACGGAATATACCTCTACTTAAAATTAAAAGAGGAAAACCCTGAAAAAGCTGAGGAAGTTATGAAGTTATTAAAATGGAACGGTGGTGGCCTGTATTCAACTGGAGTTGGTATAGGTGAAATAGATTTTTTTGGTAATGTGCATCCTGATCAATTCTGGATGGATTATACATTTGGCAATGTAAAAGAGAGATCGTTTGGCGAAATTTGGACAGATACATCAGATCCGCTTATGGCAGGGTTAAAAGATAGAAAATCTCTTTTAAAAGGTAAATGTGCAAAATGTAAATGGATAGATGCATGTGGCGGTTCTTTTAGAGTGAGGGCATTAAGAGTTTATGGTGACCCATGGATGGAAGATCCTCAATGTTATTTAACTAATGAAGAATGCGGTATAACTGAATAATAAATCCTATATCCCATTGACTATTAACTAATTACGGAGGATTAATGAAAAAAGGACTTATAATTATAAATACCGGAAATGGCAAAGGGAAAACTACAGCTGCTCTTGGGCTTGCTTTTAGGGCTCTTGGACACAATTTTAAAGTATGTATGGTGCAATTTATTAAAGGCTCATGGAAATATGGAGAGTTAGAGTCTGCAAAAAAATTTGAAAATTTTACTTTGCTTCCAATGGGAAAAGGTTTTGTTAATTTTGGTGCAAAAGAACCTGACCCCAAAGATACTGAATTAGCTGAGGAAACATTGGCAAAGGGGAAAGATGCAATTAATTCTGGAGAATATAAATTAGTAATATTAGATGAAATTTTATATGCATTATGTTATAATTTGATAAAAATTGAAGATGTTTTGGAGATAGTGAAAAATAAGCCTGATAATGTACATGTAGTGTTAACAGGAAGAGGTTTGGATAAATTTCCTGAGTTAATAAAAGTCGCTGACCTTGTTACAGAAATGAAAGAGATTAAGCATCCATATCAACAAGGAATAACCGCCCAGAGAGGAATAGAATTTTAAAATAAT
>CAZBLP010000006.1:0-19423 GCA_964492825.1 uncultured bacterium | reverse complement strand
TTTTAAAATAATCCTTTCTTTTCCCACAGCATTGCACAATGGAGCAGCAAGAGCTATTTTGAAAGGACTTGAGATGCTCCCAATGCTTGCTCCTACTGTAAGAGAGGATGATAATAAACTTTTAGATATTCCAAGCATAACAGCTGTTTTAATTTGAAGCTTACCAAAAAGCATAATAGATGCAATGCCGTAACCAGTTAAAAATGTACCTATCCATCCAAGTATTGGAGCGAAAATCGGGTAAAATTTTCCTGTTAAATTAATAAAGCCAGAAGCAAGCTGGTATGCTATATTGTGGCAATTATTAATGGAAGCAAGAGAGTTATCTAATCCTGAAAATGCAATAACAGAACCCATTGCTCCGAAAAAAGCCATACTTATAACAGGCTTGTAAGCTTTAAGTACAGATGCCTTTAAATATTTAAAAATAGAATCATTCTGAACTGAAAATAATTTAAATGAAATCAAAAAACAGATAAAAAGGTATATGTATGCACTGTAGAAAGGCCGTATTTTAATGGTATGAAAAGGAATTATAGAGATTTTAAATATTAAATCGTAGAAAACAGTTTTTTTTACAAAAGGAATAAGATTAACACTTGAAAGAAAAATAAAAATAGACAGAAAAGGTATAATATGTTTAAAATTTTTGCTATTAATAACAGGTTTAATTTTATAGATAGTATAGAGGAAAAATATGCCTCCAATCCCTCCAATCATAGCTGAGACAGAGTAACTAATAAATTTAATGCTTAACCATCTAAAAATATTTATTATAAAAGCTGTGATAAAAATGAAAATAACCGGGGACAGAGCAATAAAAAACATATTGTTAATTAACAAAAGTATAATTTTTTATCAATTAAATTATTCTCAGCTTTTTGATTATCAACATTGACTTTTAAAAAATTATTTGATAATAAATTAAAAATTTGTTATATAGGTTGTGCATGGGTAAATTGAAGAATAAATACAATATAATGATATTTTCCACATCTAACGGGAAAAGTATCAATTTAGAAGTTTCATCATACCTTATTAAAACTATTTTGTTTTTCATTGTTTTTCTTGTGGTAATATCCCTTTTTTCAACGTATCATTATATCAAATATGGCTCAAATAAAAAGGAGCTTGTAGTTTTAAAAGAGAAAAATAATATTTTATCTAAAAAAATTCAAAATTTTAATCAAGAGATTAATCAATTAAAAGAAAAAGTTGACAAGTTAAACAATCTTGGCACTAAATTAAGAGTAATGGCAAGGCTTGATATCCCTGAAAATAAAGTAGAGGGAGTGGGTGGCCCTTCTTTTGATGATGTAAAAAATTTTGTAAATGAAAAAAGTTTTGAAGATCAAAATATTAAAAATCTTCATTATGTGCTTGATAAATTAAATTTCGAATTAAAACAGGAAGAAAACAATATAAAACAGCTTTATAAATATTATAAAGAAAACAATATAAAACTTTCATCTACTCCTTCTATATGGCCATCAAAAGGCTGGGTGTCATCACCATTTGGATGGAGACGTGATCCTTTTACCGGCAGAAGAAGATTTCATGAAGGGCTTGATATTACCAATAGGTGCGGTACTCCTGTTGTTGCACCTGCTGATGGAATTGTTGTTTTTGCTGGCAGACATGGTGGATATGGCAATGTTATTTATATTTCTCACGGTTTTGGAATTTCTACAAGATATGGGCATTTGCATAAAATTACTGTTAAAGTGGGACAGCATGTACAGAGAGGAGATATTATAGGTGAAATCGGCAGCACCGGAAGAAGTACCGGTCCGCATCTTCATTATGAAGTCAGAGTTAATAACAAACCTGTGAACCCTATCAATTTTATACTTGATTAATCAAATCCAATTTTTTCTTTTATTAAAATGATTTTTATGCTATTAATTTACCAAAATTACAATAATTATTTTTAAAATTATACAATCAACGTTAAAAGTTGAACCATTAAAGGATAAGGAGATATTTTTATGTTAGGGTCTGTATTTAAAAAAGTTTTTGGCTCAAAAAATGAAAGAGAGATAAAAAAGCTAAAACCTTATGTTGAAAAAATAAATAATCTTGAGGAAAAGTATGAAAAATATACTCATGAGCAATTAAAAGATTTTACATTTAAATGGCTGGAGCATTTCAAGAGTAATAATTATTCATCTCAGGAAAAAATAGAAAAAATTCTTGAAGATATATTACCAGATGCATTTGCAATTGTCAGAGAGGCTTCCAAAAGAACTTTAAAAATGCGGCATTTTGATGTTCAGTTAATTGGTGGAATAGTTTTACACCAGGGGAAAATTGCTGAAATGAAAACAGGTGAAGGTAAAACTCTTGTATCAACATTAGCTGCTTATCTTAATGCACTTGTAGGTAAAGGTGTACACATTGTAACTGTTAACGACTATCTTGCCAAAAGAGATTCAGAGTGGATGGGTGTAATTTATAATTACCTTGGAATGGATGTTGGCACCATTGTACATGATCTTGACGATGATGAAAGGAAAAGAGCGTATAATTGCCATATTACCTATGGGACAAACAATGAATTTGGTTTTGATTATTTAAGAGATAATATGAAGTTCGATTTGGAAGATTATGTTCAAAGGGAGCATTACTACGCAATTGTAGATGAAGTTGACAGCATATTGATAGATGAAGCAAGAACCCCTCTTATTATTTCAGGGCCTACAGATGAAACCACTGATAAATACGTTAAAATCAATAAGGTTGTTAAATATTTAAATAAAGAAACAGATTTTACAATTGATGAAAAAAGTAAAACAGTCAGTTTAACTGAAGAAGGAGTTGCAAAATTAGAGAAACTCTTAAATCAGGGCAATCTTTACGATCCTTCCAATATCGAAACCTTACACCACGTGCACCAGGCTTTAAAAGCAAATGTTCTTTTTAAAAGAGATGTTGATTATGTTGTAAAAGATGGTGAAGTTTTAATTGTTGACGAATTTACAGGAAGGCTAATGCCTGGAAGAAGGTATAGTGATGGCCTCCATCAGGCATTGGAAGCCAAGGAAGGTGTTACTGTTGAAAAAGAGAACCAGACATTGGCTTCAATTACCTTCCAAAATTATTTTAGGATGTACACTAAACTTTCAGGAATGACAGGCACTGCTGATACTGAAGCTGTTGAATTTAACAAGATATATGGGCTTGATGTTATTGTAATTCCTACAAATAAGCCTATGATTAGAAAAGATTACAATGATGTTATTTATAAAACTGAAAAAGAAAAATTTAAAGCTGTTATTGATGAAATAGTCCAGTG
Source organism: uncultured bacterium (assembly GCA_964492825.1). Classification (GTDB taxonomy): domain Bacteria; phylum DYJV01; class DYJV01; order DYJV01; family DYJV01; genus CAZBLP01. Next base: position 16,128 of record CAZBLP010000006.1, on the reverse strand, counting down.
TCATAAGAACGGTCAGCCAGTTCTTGTTGGTACAATTTCAATTGAAAAATCTGAAGTATTAAATAAAATGCTTGCAAGAAGAGGAATAAAACATAATGTTTTAAATGCAAAGCACCATGAAAATGAAGCTTTTATTATTGCCCAGGCAGGAAGAAAAGGTGCTGTTACTATTTCTACAAACATGGCAGGAAGAGGTACCGACATTGTTCTTGGCGGGAATCCTGAAATGATGCTTAAAGAAGAAATGAAAAGTAAAGGTATTGAATACTCGCCTGAAGAATATGAAAAAAGATTGAATGAATTAAAAAAACAGTGTGAAAAAGAAAAAGAGGAAGTTTTAAAGGCAGGCGGTCTTCATGTATTAGGTACAGAACGACATGAGAGCAGAAGAATAGATAACCAGTTGAGAGGAAGGTCAGGAAGACAGGGAGACCCAGGGTCTTCAAGATTTTTTGTTTCCCTGGAAGATGATTTAATGAGGATATTCGGCGGAGAAAGAATATCTTCTTTAATGGATAGATTAAAAATCCCTGAAGGCGAACCTATTGAAAATGCTTTAATTACAAAATCAATTGAAAATGCTCAGAAAAAAGTAGAAGGCCACAATTTTGAAATCAGAAAACAACTTCTTGAATATGACGATGTTATGAATAAACAGAGAGAAACCATTTATTCCTTGAGAAAAGATATTCTTACTGAAGGTAATTTAAAAGAATTAATGTCAGAGTTTATAGAGGAGTATTTTGACAGTGTTTTTTATAAATATGTTGATGAAAAACTTAATCCAGAAGAATGGGACTTTGAATCGTTAATTAAAGAACTTGAAAATGACCTAACAATTAAATTTAATATAAATTTTAATGAACTACAGGATGTTCCGGTTCAAGAAGTTAAAGATAAATTATTAAATGTTATTTTCCAGGAATATGAAGACAGAGAAAAAACTTTTGGCGAAGAATTAATCAGACATCTTGAGAAATTAATTTTACTGCATTCACTTGACACCTTATGGAAAGAACACCTTCTTAATATTGATCTTCTTAAAGAGGGTATCGGTTTGCGGGGTTATGCTCAGCAAGACCCTGTGAGAGTATATCAGAAAGAGGCATATGAGCTTTTTCTCTCATTAATAGACAGTATTAAATTAACTGCTGTTAAAGATTTTTTCAGAATAAGAGTAGTTACAGAAGATGAAGTAAATAAACTTGAACAGGAGACTAAAAAAGATCAGGAGTTCGTGCTTGTTGCCGGTGGCGAAGCAAGTCAGCAGGAAAACAAAAAGAAACCTAAAAAAAGACAATTTCAAAAAGTAGGAAGAAATGATCCGTGTCCTTGCGGAAGTGGCAAAAAATATAAGAAATGCTGTTGGGCAAAGGATCATGGGAAATAGTATAGCTGTTGCAATTAGCGGTGGAATAGATAGTTTTTACGTTTTAAAAGAAGCATTGTTGAACTATGAAGATATTACAGCAGCATATCTTAATTTCTTAAATAATAAAGAACAGTTAAGAAAAGTCAAATTAATTTCAGAGTATTTTAATGTTCCTTTGAAAGTATATGATTGTATTCACGAATTTAAGAGAAATGTAATAGATTATTTTGCAGATGAATACTTACAGGGGAGAACGCCAAATCCATGCGCTATTTGTAATGAGAAATTCAAATTCAAATTTTTATTGAATTATTATGATAAAATAGTAACAGGTCATTATGCAAAGATTATCTCAATAAACGGGAAGTATTTTATTTCAAAAGGTTCTGACCTTTCAAAAGAGCAGTCATATTTTCTTGCAAGAATGCCAATTGATTTACTTGGAAGAGTTATTTTTATTCTTGGCGATAAAACCAAAGATTTTGTGAAAAAGAAGATTTTTGATGAATATGTTAAATTTGGCATATTTAAAGAAAGTCAGGAGATTTGTTTTATTCCTGATAATAATTATAAAAATTTTTTGGAAAAGCAGATGAGAATTAAAGAAAATTCTGGTTTGATAATTAGTAGTTCAGGAAAAATATTGGGAAAACATTCAGGTTTTTATAATTTTACAATTGGCCAGCGAAAAGGATTAAATATTGCTATGGGAGAGCCATACTATGTTACATCAATTGATGCAAAGAAAAATATTGTTTATGCAGGTTCTAAAGAGGAAACTTTTAATAAAGGATTTGAGATTGACAATATTTTGTGGTATGACCTCCCAGAAAAGTATGAAAAACTAAAAGTTAAAGTCAGATACAGGACTACGGAAAAATTATGTGATATAAACGGGAGCAAGGTTTTTTTTCTTGAAAAAGAACAATCAGTTACACCTGGACAACTTGCGGTTTTTTATTATAAAAATATAGTTTTAGGGAGTGGATGGATAAATGCAGTACTATAAAAAAAATATTCTTGAAGCCATAGGAAATACACCTCTTGTTGCTATTAACAAGTTAAATCCTTGTAGAAATGTTAAGATTCTTGCAAAATTAGAAGGTTGTAACCCTGGCGGAAGTGTTAAAGACAGAACAGCACTATACCTTATAAAAAGAGCTATAAAAGATGGTACCCTAACTAAAGATAAAATAATATTGGAGCCTACAAGTGGTAACACAGGTATTGGTATTGCAATGGTTGCTGCTGTGTTGGAATATAGAACTTTAATAGTGCTTCCAGAAAGTGTAAGCATAGAGAGAAGAAAAATTTTAAAGGCATTTGGTGCTGAAATAATGCTGTCACCATCAGAGAAAGGTACTGACGGCGCAATTGATTTAGCAAAAGAAATTATTAGTAAAGAACCTGATAAATATATTATGCTTGACCAATTCAGCAATAATAATAATATCTTAGCCCATTATGAGACAACAGGGAAAGAAATTATTGAACAAACAGGGGGAGATATTGACTATTTTGTAGCAGGAATAGGTACTTCAGGGACTTTAATGGGTGCTGGAGCAAGACTTAAAGAATACAATAATAAAATCAAAATTATAGCAGCAGAACCTGTTCTTAATCATAGTCAGCAAGGATTAAAAAATCTTAAAGAAGCTCATGTTCCACCTATTTTTGATAGAGGAAAAGTTGATGAAGTAATAGAGATAACAGATGAAGAATCATTTAATCTGACAAAAGAATTAGCAAAAAAAGAAGGTATTTTTGTAGGTATTAGCTCTGGCTCTGTGTTAGCTGCTGCATTAAAAATAGCTAAAAGAATAGATAAAGGTACAATAGTAGTAGTTTTCCCAGATAGTGGTTTTAAATATTTATCAACAGAAGGTTTATTTGAATAAGTGAAGTTTTTTGTTAAAACTTTCGGATGTAAAGTTAATCAATTTGAATCAGAGTATTTTATTAATAGTCTCCTGGAAAAAGGATTAGATTTTACAAATTCTGAAAAAGATAGTGATATTTTTGTTGTTAACAGTTGTGCAGTTACCAATGAAGCTGAAAGACAGTTAAAACAATATTTAAGGAAACTCAGAAGAAGCTACCCTCATAAAAAGATAATTTTAACTGGCTGTGCAGTAGATGCAAATAAAGATTTTGAAAAAAATTTATTTGATGTAATTATCTCAAATTACAATAAAAAAAAACTTCCTGATATAATTTTTCAAAATAATCAAAATATATGGATAGAATCTGTTTTTAATGAAAAAAAATTTGTTAAACTAGAAGCTGAGCATACTTTCCAGCATACAAGGAAATTTTTTAAAATCCAGGATGGTTGTTCCAACTATTGTTCTTATTGCATTATCCCATATGTTCGAGGTTTGCCAAGGAGTTTGCAATTAAATAATGTAATAGATAGTTTAATAAACATAAGTAGAAACTATAGAGAAGTTGTTTTAACAGGAATAAACATAGAAGATTATGGCAAAGATTTAAATTTGAAAAATGGGTTCATAAAACTTGTTGAAAAAATAGAAAATGAGTTAGATAAAAAAAATATCAAGAATTTCCGAATTAGAGTTACTTCATTAAAGCCTGACGAGGTTTTATATAACTACATTGATATAGTTAGTAATTCAAAATATTTTTCCCCTCATTTTCATTTATCTGTTCAGAATTTAAATAACAAAATTTTGAAATTAATGAACAGAAAATATAGCTCTGAATATGTATTTCAAATTGTAGAGGAAATTAAAGAAAAAATTCCTTATGCAGGCATTGGAGCTGATATAATTACCGGATTTATTGGAGAGGAAAAGGAAGAGTTTGAAGACAACCTTAAAAAAATTGAAAAAATTAATATAGATTTTTTCCATATATTTCCATTTAGTAAAAAGGATAAAACAAAAGCAGGTAGTTTACAGGAGACATCCAGTAAAAGAGAGAAAAAAGGAAGGGTCAAAATTTTAAAACAAATAACTGATAATAAGAAAGAAAAATTTGTTAAAAAAAATTTAAACAGGTTCTTAAATGTTTTAATAGAGAAGGAAGATAGTACGTATTTCAGTGGTTATAGTGAAAATTATATAAAAGTTTTGATTCCTAAAAAAAAATATTTTACATTAAAAAATAAATTTGTTAATGTTTACGGAGAAAAAATCAAAGATAGATATTTTATTGAAGCAGAAATTGCCAAACACTTATCAAATACAGTGAATAATGAAAAATGAAAGATGAAAGAGGCTTCATGGTTATTGATGCTATTTTTTATTCAAATTTTAAATAAATTAATTTTACAATAAATAAAGGAGGAAAAAATGATAACAAAAGATATGTCAATTACGGAAATTATACAAAAGTATCCTCAAGTAATTGAGGTTTTCCAAACTTTTGGCCTTGGCTGACTGGGATGTATTGCAGCTACTTTTGAGACACTTGAGCAGGGTGCTCAAGCTCATGGCATTGATGTGAATGAACTGGTTAACAAATTAAATCAAAAATTGAGTGAATAATTGTTTAGATTTACTCTTGTTCACAAAGACTCTGATTCTGAAGCAAGAGCCGGATTATTAGAAGTTAACAACATTTTGGCAGAAACTCCCCTATTTATGCCTGTGGCAACACAGGCAGCAATTCGGGGAGTTCCAATACAATATCTGGAACAATGTGAAGCTAAAATTATTTTAGCTAACACGTATCATTTAAATATCTATCCGGGAAGTTCCTTAATTAAAAAGCATGGAAGATTAAATAATTTTATAGGTTGGAATCATCTTACTTTAACTGATAGCGGTGGTTTCCAGGTTTTTTCTTTACCTGATAAGAAAATTTCAGACAAAGGAGTACAATTCAGGTATGAATTAAACGGAGAAAAGATTTTTTTGACACCTGAAAAATCAATTGAAATTCAAAATGAAATTGGTGCAGATATAATAATGTGTTTTGATGAATGTCCTCCTTTTCCTTCTCCTAAAAATAATGTTAAAAAAGCAGTTGACAGAACCATCCAATGGGCTGAAGAATGCAAAGATACTCATAATAAAGACAATCAATATCTTTTTGGAATAGTTCAAGGTGGGATTTATGAAGATTTAAGAAAATTTTGTGCAAAAGAGTTAACTAAACTTGATTTTCCAGGTTATGCAATAGGTGGTGTAAGTGTTGGCGAAGGCCACGAATTATTAAAAAAAGTCGTTGATTATACTGCTAAGTTTTTACCTGAAAATAAGCCGAGATATTTAATGGGGGTTGGGTTGCCAGAAGATTTAGTTGAATCAGTATCTCGTGGCATGGATATGTTTGATTGTGTTATCCCCACACGTTTCGGAAGAAGCGGTACTCTTTTTACTTCAAGAGGGAAAATCAGAATTACAAATAAAAAATATAGAAGAGATATGTATCCTGTTGATGTAAGCTGTGATTGTTATACGTGTAGCAATTTCACAAGGTCCTATCTGCATCATTTATTCAGAGTTAAAGAAGTTCTTGGTGCAACTTTGTGCTCTATTCATAATTTGAAATTTTATATTAATTTAATGAAAAAAATGAGAAATGCAATTATTGAAAACAATTTTAATAAGTTTAAAAAAAATTTCTATGAAAATTATAAATTACAAGATTAATTAAAAATGAAAAAATTAAAATTGGCAATTTCCACATGCCCTAATGACACTTTTATATTTTACGCATTAATAAATAAAAAATTAGCTGAAGTCCCGTATGAATTTGAAATCTATTTTTCAGATATTGATGAATTAAATAATTTGGCTTTTAAAAAAGAATTTGATATAATAAAAATATCTTTTAATGCTTTTGGTTTTTTACTAAAAGATTATAATCTGCTTGATTCGGGCAGTGCTCTTGGGAAAAGTTGCGGACCTATATTAATTTCAAAAAAACATTTAACATTAAATGAATTGGAAAATAAACAAATTGGCATACCTGGCAAATATACTACTGCAAATTATTTGTTTGATTTTGCTTCAGAGATTAGAACTGAAAAAATTTTTATAAGATTTGACAAAATTATACCTGCTATTTTAAATGAAGAAATAGATGCTGGTGTGATAATTCATGAAAGCAGATTTACTTTTAAGAATTTTGGCTTAAATCAGATAATTGATCTTGGCGATTTTTGGGAGCAGACTACTGGATACCATATTCCGCTTGGAGGAATAGTTATAAAAAAGGATATTGAATCATCAGTTCAAAAAAAAATTGATATATTAATAAAGTCCAGTATAAATTATGCCAAAGAAAATTTTAATGAAGCTTTCCCTTTTATTAAAAATTATGCTAAAGAATTAGATGATAGTGTTATACAGTCTCATATTAATTTATATGTTAATAATTATACCTATTCGCTTGGTGAACATGGAGTTAATGCACTAAAATATTTTTATAAGTCAGGTTTTGATAAAGGGATTTTTAAAAATTTTAAATTTGATATTGTAGGGCAAGACGGTAATGGGTAAATCACAAATAGGAGGAGCTAAATGTATTTAAATGAGCGACAGAAAATAGTTCTTGAAAGAAGAATATTAGTTAGGAATGAGAAAGGTGAAGTTATAGAAACACCTATTGAAATGTTCAGACGAGTTGCCAAATATGTTGCAAAAGCGGAAAAAGACAGTAAAAAACAGAAAGAATACGAGAAGAAATTTTTTGATGTTATGACTAATTTTGATTTTTTACCAAATAGCCCCTGCCTTGTAAATGCTGGTGTTCAAAATAGGAAACATCAGTTAGCAGCTTGTTTTGTCCTGGTTGTGGATGATAAAATAGACAATATTTATGAAACTTTAAAACATGCTGCAATTATTCATAAAACAGGTGGTGGCACAGGATTTGATTTTTCCAAAATCAGACCAGAAGGTGCAATTGTCAATACCACCAAAGGTATTGCATCAGGTCCTGTATCTTTTATGAAAATTTATGATGTTTCCACAGAGCAGATAAAGCAGGGAGGTGTCAGAAGAGGTGCGAATATAGGTGTGTTGAGAGTTGACCACCCTGATGTTTTGAAATTTATAGAAGCTAAAAAAGGAAAGGATTGTTTGAAAAATTTCAATTTATCAGTAGCTGTTACAGATGAATTTATTGAAGCAGTTAAAAATGATGATGAATTTGAGCTTAAACATGAGCATTTTGATAAAACAGTAAAAATAAGAGCAAAAGATTTATGGGATAAAATTGTTAAAAATGCACATGCCACTGGTGATCCCGGGTTGTTGTTTATTGACAGGATAAATGATTTACATCCAGTAAGCAATTACGAAATCAGAGCTACTAACCCATGTGGTGAGACAGTGCTTGCTGACGGTGAATTATGCTGTCTTGGAAGTGTTAATTTATCAAATTTTTATAATGCGGAAAAACATAATATTGATTATAAAAAATTAGCCGAAGTAGTTTCAGTTGGAATTAGATTTTTGGATAATATTTTAGATGTTAATGATTATCCTCTTGAAAAAATAAAAAAAGTTACTCTGGATAATAGAAAAATAGGATTAGGAGTAATGGGCTGGGCAGATTTATTAATAAAATTGCAAATACCTTATAATTCGGAGGAAGCAATTACTCTTGCAGAAGAGGTTATGAATTTTGTCCTAATGGAAGCGGCAAAAACAAGTTATGAATTAGGCAAAGAAAAAGGTGCGTTCCCAAATGTAAAAAATTATAAACCTTATCCGGCAATAGCAGATATTATAAAAAACAAGTTAAAATTAAAAACAGAAGACTACAAGCCCAGGAATGCAACTCTTACAGCAATAGCGCCTACAGGTACTTTATCAATTATTGCAAACTGTTCCTCAGGTATTGAACCTGTATTTTCATTTGAAACATTGGAGAGGAGAGTTGATACGGAAATAGTTCATTATCATCCTCTTTATAAAGAATGGCTTGAGAATCACTCTGAAGAAGAAAAGCCTGAATATTTTGTAACAGCACATGATGTGCCGGTGGATTATCATATAAGAATGCAGGCAGCTTTTCAGAAATTTAACTGTAATTCTGTTTCAAAAACAATTAATTTACACAGAGGAGCATCAGAACAGGAGGTCTTTGACGCATTTATTAAAGCATATGATTACGGATGCAAAGGTATTACTGTTTATGTTGATGGCAGTCTCGAAGGCCAAACTTTATCTATAAAATCAGAAGCAGAAATAGAAGAAATACCATTGTGGCTGAAAGAATACGTACAAGAATATAAAGAACAGGGAGAAGATGAAGTTGTAGAGTTTATTAAAAAGAATTTCAATCATCCGTTTTTCACAAACGGTTTGAAACCTATAAAGAGGATAGACCACCTTCAGGGATATACCTACAGGATTAAAACAGGGTATGGTAATCTTTATGTTACTATTAATGAATTAACAGGAAAGCCGTTTGAAGTTTTTTGTCAAATAGGCAGAAGCGGTGCAAGTGAGCTTGCAAAAGCAGAAGCAGTAGGAAAGTTGGTTTCACTTGCTTTGAGAAGCGGCATACAGCTTGAGTATATAATTGAACAAATTGACGATATAATGGGAAGTCAGCCTATTATCACGAAAAAAGGATATATTAAGTCAATTCCTGATGCAATGGCTAAAGTTTTAAAGGAGTATATGGAAAAGAAACAGCAGAAGCAGATTAAATCAAAAATTAGCCCTAAAATAGGCAAGCAAATATGTCCTGAATGCGGTAATGACCTGATACCTGACAGCAGATGTCCATATTGCGGTGTTTGCGGATGGAAAAGTTGCGGTGGTTAATAAGTGATATTTTTAAGAATATAAGAAAATTAAATATTTTACTTGGCGTTAAATTTGAAAATATAAATTTACTTAAATCAGAAAATAAGTTTTTATATGTTTCATATTATGAAGATTTATTTAAGCCTGATGAAATTATTTTACTTAAAGATATTTTAAGTTTACACCTTCCTGTTGAAAAGGTTGTATTTTTACAGGATAAGGAGAAAATATTATATCCTTATCCTGTTCTTAATTCAAAATTCAATAATTTTATTACAAGAGTATCAATTCAAAAGAGAAAGTTCTTTTTAGAATTTTTCCAAAAAAACAATAAAAAATATTACGAGCAAACAGAGAGTTACTTCCTGTATTTTGAAAAAATTATAGAGCATATTGAGGAATATACTTTAGAAAAAGTCCCTTTGCTGGAAGAACTTTACAGATATAATCAGGTAATTTTACCTTTTAATTTTTTTGAAAAACATATAAAATTTATAGATGAGAAATGGCAAAATTTTTTAGAAAAAAATAAAATAGCTAAATTTGTTGATAAAATTTATTTCTACTTTTGAAATATATCTTTGAACTCAATTTTCATTGACATTTTACTTCAAAAGTAGAAGTATTTAATTCATATTGCTCTTTTGAAAAATCAATATCTTTAAAATCTCTATTGTACTGCCAATCAACAACTAAGGTATACAAAACGTATATTCCTTCTGGTATAAGGGGAGTATTGCCACTGCATACAGGAATATTTTCAAATAAACTCAGTGTTGTGCCGTAAAAATTAGAAGCCGAGGAAATTAACTGTTTTCTAAAAGCAGGGAAATCATTAAGATTATCAACTGGTAAAGCTGTAAAATTCAGTGTGCTGTCTAAAGCATAAATTTTATCTGTAATGTTAGGGATTGTAATTGCAAGGTAAATATCTTTATCGTTTTGATAATATGGAATATCAATGTAAAGATTCAGGTTTTCACTTCCTGAAATTATTCCGTCATTTGCTTCTGAACCTGCTCTAAATAAAGTTTTTTCTATAATATTCGAAGTATCGTTATCCTGATTATTTTCTTCCAAGCTGTTGGAGTAAACAATAAGACTTGATGTTGTTGTTACAAAAATATAATTATTGTTAACATAAATTCCATTTGCTTCAATATCTTCTTTTGAACCTTTAAGGTTGAAATCTTTATCCAAAATATATATTCCTGAAGATTTGGCAATAAATATATTATCATTGTATATGAATAATTTATCAGAAGTGGAGATTTTAGTGCCAAACTGGAAATTTTTTATTAATTGAGGTGAAGATGGAGATGTAACGTCATATACAGTTAATCCGCTGTTAACAATGTATAAATAATTATTTTCCACTTTTATATCATTAGAATATATATCAGAAATTTCTTTTATTTTCTTAGGATTGGTTTTATCAGAAATATCTAAAATCAAAATTTTTTCAGAATCTGATAAAGACACAAAAGCGTAATTGTCTTTAACACTAACACCAAAACTCCATTCATTTAAATTATAGGTTCCTGTAATTGTCGGATGGGATTTGTCAGAAATGTCAATAATGTTAAATTTGCCATAGCCGGTTGCATAAACATAGTTATTTTCAATTGCAAAATTGGAAACTCCGCTTTCAACCTCAATGGAGGATACAACAGTAGGAGAAGAGGGATTTGAAATGTCATCTATTCTAAAACCATTATAACCTTCTGCAATAAAAAGATAATTTTCTGATATTTTTGCCCTAACAGCCCAATCAGAGCTCTCTTTTGAAATCTCAGAAATATTATTAATATCTGAAATATTAAGAATAACAATACCTTGAGATTCAGAAGCTATGTATGCATAATTGTCTTTTACTGCAATGTCAAGAGCATGAATTTGATAACTTGAGAGTTCGTTAAAAGAAAAATTATCAGCTTTTAGATCTAAAATGGCAAATAAAAGAGTAGAAGTAAAAAATATAAATATTAATGAAAAAATTTTTTTCATTAATCCTCCGTATTTGTGATTTTTTATTTTTAAATGTAGCAGTTTATTTCTTTTTTGTCAAATTTACGGGAAATAAGTGGGTAAGTTTAAATATAAGCTATTGCGATTTGGACTTGTGAATATAAAATTTATATTTATTTAATTCTTTCAAAATTTCCGGGGATTAGATACTTTTTTGCAAGGTCAATGTAAAGCTGTTTTGCGTATAACCAAAATTCTTTATGTTTTTCCTTTACATTGCCAACTATTTTAAAAGGATTACCTGCAGCAATTTTTTCATCAGGGATTTTTGCTCTTTTGTTTACAACAGTACCTTCAGCTATTATACTCCATTTTCCAATAACAACATCAAAGCCAATTACAGCTCCAATGCCAATAACTGAAAATGATTTAAGCTCACTGCAGTGTAAAATAGCACCGTGTCCTATTGTAACTTTTTCTCCAATCTTTAACAGCCCGTTAGGTCTAATATGAATATTTGCACCTTCTTCAACAGCAGTACCGTCTCCTATTTCAATTGTTCCGTAATCGCCTCTCAAAATAGAACCATGGCCTATATAACAATTATTGCCTATTTGAACATCTCCGATTATAAGAGCAGAATCACTTACAAAAGTGTCTGCTCCTATAATCGGTTTTCTATTGTTGAAAGTATAAATTGCCATTTTTTGTGACTAATGTCCTGGCTGGCAAATTTCTGTTAATACTCCTCCTGAAGACTTAGGATGAATAAAAGCCACTTTTGTATTATGTGCGCCATCTCTCGGCTCATTGTCAATTAATTTTACGTCTCTATCTTTCAGATATTGCAGAGCTGCATTTATATCTTCAACTTCATAGCAGATATGATGAATTCCTTCTCTGTTTTTTTCAAGATATTTCGCTATTGGAGAATCAGGAGAAGTTGCCTGAACAAGCTCTATGCTTACTTCGCCTATTTTAAAAAAAGCAACTTTAACCTTTTGTGACGCTACTTCATCTGTCCCATTAAACTGAAAACCTAATTGATCTTTGTAAAATTTCATTGATTCGTCAAGATTTTTTACAGCAATACCAATATGGTTTATTTTTTTAAACATTGGCTCCTCCTCTATTTAACATTTTCCTTTATAAAATCTATGGTGTCCTGGGTATCTGTACCAGGCAAGAAAATTGCCTTTATGCCGTTTTCTTTTAAAAACTGTATATCATCTTCAGGTATTATGCCACCGCCGAAAACTAAAATATCATCTCCGCCCATAGATTTGAGATTCTTTACAACTTCCGGAAACAATTTTTTATGAGCACCTGATAAACAGCTTAAACCGACTGCATCAACATCTTCCTGCACGGCAGTCATTGCTATTTGTTTTGGTGTCTGTCTAATACCTGTATATATTACTTCAAAACCTGCATCTCTCAGAGCCCTTGCAACTACTTTTGCTCCTCTGTCATGTCCGTCAAGACCAGGTTTTGCAACTAATACTCTTATTTTTTTACCCATTTTATCCCCCTATCTTAATTAATCTTACAAAATTGTGCTTGATTGGTATTCACCATAAACATCTCTTAAAGTATCGCAAATCTCCTGCAATGTTGCATAAGTTTTTACTGCTGAAAGTATGTAAGGAACAATATTTTTATCTTCAGTTGCAGCTGATTTTAACTCATTTAAGGTTTCCTGAACTTTATTATTATCTCTATTTGATTTCACATTTTTAAGTTTTTTAACCTGAAATCTTTCAACTTCTTCATCAATTTTCAATAGTTCTTTTTTATCTTCTTCCTCTATCTGAAATTTATTAACACCAACAACAATTTGTTCCAATTTTTCAACAGCTCTCTGATATTTATAGGCACTGTCACTTATTTCCTGGTGAACAAACCCGGTTTCTATAGCTTTAATCATACCTCCGAGATCATCTATTTTCTGAATATATTCAAAAGCCCTTTCCTCTATTTCATCAGTAAGTTTTTCAACCATATATGAACCTGCAAATGGATCAATACTGTCTGCAACTCCGCTTTCATAAGCAATAACCTGCTGGGTTCTCAGGGCAATTCTTACAGAATCCTCAGTTGGCAGAGATAGTGCCTCATCCCTTGAATTTGTATGTAGAGATTGTGTGCCGCCTAAAACCGCTGCTAACGCTTGAAGGGTAACTCTTATAACATTATTGTCAGATTGTTGTGCAGTTAAAGTAGAGCCAGCGGTTTGAGTATGGAATCGTAACATCATTGAACGAGGATTTTTTGCTTTAAACCTATCTTTCATAATTTTAGCCCATAATCTACGAGCTGCCCTGAACTTTGCAATTTCTTCAATAAAATTGTTATGAGCATTAAAGAAAAAGGATAATCTTTGAGCAAATGAATCCACATCAAGACCGGCCTTTATAGCGGCATCAACATAAGCCACGCCGTCAGCCAGAGTAAAAGCAACTTCCTGTACAGCAGAAGAACCTGCTTCTCTAATGTGATATCCGCTAATGGAAATTGTATTCCATTTTGGTAAATTGTCTTTGCAGTATGCAAATATGTCGGTAATTATTTTCATAGATTCTTTTGGAGGGAAAATGTAGGTGCCTCTTGCAAAATATTCTTTTAGCACATCATTTTGTATTGTTCCTCTAAGTTTATCAGGTGAAATTCCCTGTTTTTCAGCTACAGCAATATACATGGACAACAAAATTGCAGCTGGAGAATTAATGGTCATAGATGTGCTGACTTTTCCAAGGTCAATCCCGTCAAATAAGATTTCCATATCTTTTAAGCTGTCAATTGCAACTCCAACTTTACCAACTTCACCTGATGACAATTCGCTGTCAGAATCATATCCAATCTGAGTGGGAAGGTCAAATGCAACAGAAAGACCGGTTTGCCCTTGTTCCAAAAGGTATTTGTATCTTTTATTTGTCTCTTCAGCTGTTCCAAAACCAGCATATTGTCTCATTGTCCAAAATCTGCCTCGATACATTGTAGGTTGAACCCCTCTAGTAAAAGGGTATAAACCGGGAAATCCAACCTCATCTGCATAATCTTTCCCTTGAATATCATCAGGAGAGTACAGTCTTTTAATCTCAATTTCAGAGGTGGTTTTAAAAGCTTCTTTTCTTTCTGGAAATTTTGACAGAGCTTTTTCCACTGACTGTTCCCATTGTTCTTTTAATTCTTTGTAATCACCCATTTTTTGCCCCTTTTTGTTTATTTTCTAATTTTTTAAAAACTTTTTTAACAACTTTAAGATATAAAATTCTGCTTATTCCAAACCCTACTAATAATCCTAAAGTCAGAAAAGTTATTTTCAAAAGAGTATATAATACAATTTTCATTAGTGTTTATAATGGTATATTTCCATGTTTTTTCCAAGGATTTTGATCATTTTTATTTTTTAATGTTTCAAAAGATTTTATTAATATTTTTCTTGTTTCTTCAGGTTTTATAACAGCGTCAATATACCCTAAATTAGCACCTTTATAAGGATTGGCAAATTTATCTCTATACTCCTTTATTAGCTCCTGTCTCCTTTGCTCCGGATTTTCTGAATTTTGTAATTCTTTTCTAAAAACAATGTTAATAGCTCCTTCTGGTCCCATAACGGAAATTTCAGCTGTAGGATATGCAAATACATAATCTCCTCTTAAATGTCTCGGATTCATTGCGCAATATGCGCCACCATACGCTTTTCTTGTAATAACCGTAATTTTAGGCACAGTTGCCTCAGCAAAGGCAAATATGATTTTAGCTCCGTGTCTGATAATACCTCCATATTCCTGATTTGTGCCAGGTAAATAACCTGGAACATCTTCGAGAACAAGAAGAGGAATATTGAAACAGTCGCATGTTCTTACAAATCTGGCACATTTATCTGATGAATTAATGTCAAGACACCCTGCAAGCCAGCCTGGCTGATTGGCAATAACTCCAATGGTTTCTCCATTGAGTCTGATAAAGCCTACTACCATATTTGCAGCAAATTTAGGCTGGATTTCAAAAAATTTACCATTGTCTGCAATTAGTTTTATGACTTTTTTCATATCATAGGGCATTTTCGGATTTGCAGGCACTGTTTTGTTTAATTCAGGAATAATTTTGTAAGGCTCATCGTTGCTTTCAACAGCAGGAGTTTTCTCTTTGTTATTTTGAGGTAAATAATTTAAAAGTTCTTTAACTTTATTTATTGTATCCTCATCATTTTTACCAGCGAGATGTACATTACCAGACTTTGTCATATGAGTATTGGCTCCACCGAGACTCTCATGGTCAACATCCTCACTTGTAACAGCTTTAATGACCTGAGGGCCTGTAATATACATATAACTGGTTTTTTCAGTCATTATAATAAAATCCATTATTGCAGGAGAATAAACTGCTCCGCCGGCACAAGGTCCCAAAATAGCTGAAATTTGAGGTATTACACCAGAATATAGAGTGTTTCTTTTAAAAATTTCTGCATATCCTGCTAAAGAAGTTATTCCTTCTTGAATTCTTGCTCCGCCTGAATCATTTAATCCTACAACAGGGGCACCGTTTGTAGCAGCCATATCCATAATTTTGCATATTTTTTCAGCATGAGTAAGGCTTAAAGAACCGCCTAAAACTGTAAAATCTTGGGCAAAAGCATAAACAATCCTTCCATTTACCTTGCCAAAGCCGGTGACAACACCATCTCCCAAAAATTTGTTTTTTTCCATTCCAAAATCTGTACATCTGTGAACTACGAACTTTCCAACTTCTTCAAATGTTCCCTCATCAAAAAATTTTGCAAGTCTCTCTCTTGCAGTTAATTTCCCAGATTGGTGCTGTTTTTCTATTCTTTTTTCACCACCACCAGCTTCTGCTTCTCTATTCATTGTCTCTAATTTTTCAATAAATTCACTGAACTCACTCATAAATACCTCCATTGTTTTTAATCTCGTAAAAAATAAGCAATGTATACAATATATTTTCAAAAAATTCAATATTTTAATTTTGGGCAATAACAAAAAAATTTTATCTTTTATTCAGATTTAACCCTTTTTAAAGAAGCTTTCAAAA
>CAZBLP010000005.1:15461-54175 GCA_964492825.1 uncultured bacterium | reverse complement strand
GATTAATGTGCTTTTTACCTCTTTATCATTCATTTGCACAAAATTTTATAATGACAGCTTCTTTTAACCAAAGTTCAACAATAATTCTTCACAAAAAATTTGAAAAAGATGAAATAATGGAATCAATAAAAAATAATAGAGCAACAAGATTTTTTGCAGTGCCAACAATCTATATTGCACTTTTAAATGATGATAAAACCAAAGAATATTTTCAAACAGTAAATTATACCTTTTCTGCTGCATCAAGTCTTCCGGAACAAGTAGCAAAAAATTGGTTTAAATTATTAAATTTAAAAATCTATGAAGGTTATGGATTAACGGAAACTTCACCTTTTGCTTCTTATAATCATGAAATAAAGCATAAAACCGGCTCTATTGGCGCTCCAGTTGAAAATGTGGAAATGGGAATAATTGATGACAGCAACAATTTTTTGGAAGTTGGAGAAACAGGAGAAATTGTTATTAAAGGCCCAAATGTAATGAAAGGATATTACAAAAAAGATAAAGAAACTGCTGATACAATATTCAACGGATGGCTTAAAACAGGAGATATTGGTTATAGAGATGAAGAAGGTTATTTTTACATTGTTGATAGAAAAAAAGATATGATAAACTCAGCTGGATTAAAAGTGTGGCCCCGTGAAGTTGAAGAAATTTTGTATAAACTTGGTGAAATTCAGGAATGTGCAGTTATTCCTTCACCAGATGATTATTACGGAGAAATTGTAAAAGCATGTATTGTGTTGAAAAAAGGGGAAAAAATAAGTGAAGAAAGAATAACGGAATTTTGCAAAAAAAACCTCTCCAAATATAAAGTACCAAAAGTAATTGAATTTATGGATGAGTTACCAAAAAATCCAACAGGTAAAATTTTAAAAAGAGTTTTAAAAGAACGAGAATTAAAATTAAAGAGCGGGGATTCAAAATGAGAGATTTAATTGAAAGACTCAGAAAAGTTAAAAAAGAAGCAAAATTAGGCGGAGGCATTGAAAAACTAAAAAAGATAAAAGAAAAAGGCAAATTAACACCAAGAGAAAGAATTGACCTTTTGCTTGATAAGGGAAGTTTTGAAGAGATAAATCTTTTAGTTAAATATAATGTTAAAGCGCCAGGTGACGGAATAATTATTGGTCATGGCACAATAAATGGGAGAAAGGTTTGTGTTTTCTCTCATGATGCTTCTGTTTTTGGCGGCTCTCAAGGGTATATGCATGGTAAAAAACTTTATAAAATATATGAAATAGCTTTAAAATCAGGTATCCCCATAATCGGTTTAAATGATTCTCCAGGAGCACGAGTTATAAAACCTGACCTTGCAGGAAGTGATGACCCTTACAAAGTTAGTGACGAAAAACATGCAGGAGTCGTATTTTACATTAATACAAAATGTTCAGGCACAATTCCTCAGATTTCAGCAATTCTCGGAAATTGCACAGGTGGCTCTGTTTATTCTCCTGCAATGACAGATTTTATTTTTATGGTAGATGGAATTTCAAGGATGTTTATAACAGGCCCAAAAGTTATTGAAAGAGTTACAGGTGAAAAAGTGGATATGGAGACTCTCGGAGGCAGTGAAATTCACAGTAAAATAACAGGATTGTGCGATGTAAGAATTAAGACAGAAGCGGATTGCTTTAAAGAGATAAGAGAATTGTTGTCTTATCTGCCTTCAAATTATAAAGAGCTGCCACCTGAGGTGAAAACTGATGATTCTCCTATAAGAGAAACAGATGAAATTGAAAATATAATTCCTAAAAATCCGAAAATTTCATATGATGTTAAAAAAGTAATAGAAAAAATAGTTGACAATGGAAAATTTTTTGAAATTAAAAAAGAGTTTGCTCCGGAAGTTGTAACAGGTTTTGCAAGAATGAATGGAAATTCTGTTGGAATAGTTGCAAATCAGCCAATGGTAAAAGCAGGGTGTATGACTGTTGACAGCTCATATAAACAGGGAAGATTCATAAGATTTTGTGATAGTTTTAATCTTCCTGTTGTTTTATTTGTTGATACCCCCGGATATTTGCCAGGCAAAGAGCAGGAATACCAAGGCATAATCCGTCATGGAGCTAAAGTTCTCTATGCTCTTTCAGAAGCGACAGTCCCTAAAATTGCAATACTTTTAAGAAAGGTTTACGGCGGAGCTGCACTTGGTATGGGAATTTTACCAGGATTTGGAACAGATTTTGTATTTGCCCTTCCCACATCTGAAATTGGACCAATGGGAGCGGAGCAGGCTGTACAACTGTTTTACAGAGATGAAATTGAAAAATCTGAAGATAGAGAAAACTTTTTGAAGGAGAAAATTGGAGAATACAGAAAAGAGTATGCTGATTCAATAGCAATTGCTTCAAAAGTAACTTACATTGACGACATAATTGAACCAAAAGACATAAGAAAATATATTATTTCACATATAGAATTGCTGAAAAATAAATTAAGAGAACCTTTTAAAAATAAATGGCATGGAAACATACAACTTTAAGGAGAGTAATAATGAATTTTGAATTAACTGAACAGCAAAAAATATTAAAAGATGTTGCAAGAAAATTCGCAGAAAAAGAGATGCTTCCAACATTGCAGTATTATGAAACTAACAGAATGATTAATTTTGATTTAATAAAGAAAATGGGAGAAATGGGCTTTGTTGGAATTCATTTACCAAAAGAGTACAGTGGAACAGGGCTGGACCTTTTATCTTCTGTTATTGTGTGGGAGCAGCTTAGCTGGGCAAGCTGGACTCAAACTCTTGTGTCCTTAGGCCATGGAGTTCTTGCAGGGACCATTCTTAATCTCTGTGCCAATGAAGAACAAAAAAGAAAATATCTACCTCCACTATGCAGAGGTGAAAAAATTATAGCAGTTGCCACAGTTGAACCAAATGCAGGCTCAGATGCACGTGTTATTGAATGCAAAGGTGAATTGAAGGATGATTACTGGGTGATTAATGGAAGTAAAAATTTTATTAGTGCAGGCAATATTGCTGATTATATAATTGTACTTGTTCAAACAGATAAAAGCCTTGGTCCAAAAGGTATGGCTTTAATCATTATGGATAAAGACACACCTGGTTTTTCAGCAGTTAGAAATGACTTAATTGGAGACAGAGCAGGAGATGTTGCAAATCTTTTTTTCACAGATTGTAAAGTTCCAAAAGAAAATTTAATAGGACAAATTGGAAGAGGTTTGCAAAATGCTTTAAAAGGTATAGACACTGCAAGGCTTTTTTTATCAGCAGGAGCTTTGGGTATGGCTCAGAGCTGCCTTGATTCTTCAATTAAATATGCCAAAGAGAGAGTGCAGTTTGGCAGACCTATTGGAGGTTTTCAGTTAATTCAGGAGACAATTGCAAGAATTTATGCAGAGCTCTCATGCGTAAAATGGCAGGTGTATTATGCTGCTATGTTAAAGGATAAAGGACTTCCTCATGGAAAAGAGCTCTCTGCTGCAAAATGGCTCTCAACTGAACTTGCAGTAAAAGCGTCAGCTGAGGCAATAAGAATTCACGGAGCATACGGTTGTTCCGATGAGTATCCGGTTGCCCGGCATTATGTTGACTCAATATTAAGTAATATTCTCGGAGGCACCAGAGAAATGCACAAATTGACAATTGGCAGAGAGTTACTTGGGATAAATGCTATGTATTAAAAATCAGGGATAACAATGGAAAATAAAAACAAATATAATCAAATTTTGGAAGAAGCTGCAAAACTTTTTGCAAAAAAAGGGTATAAAGCAACTTCTGTAAAAGAAATTGCTGAAAAATTAAATATAACAAAAGCTACAATTTATCACTATTTCTCAAGTAAAGAGGAAATTTTATTTGAAATAATGAACAGTGCTATGGATGATGCATTAAATGATTTGCAAAAAATAGCAAATATGAAAATTTCACCTCTTGAAAAACTTGAAGAAAGCTTAAGATTTTACTCAAAATATTATGTAAAAAAGCAGGAAGATTTAATTCTTTTGGTTAATGAGTTAAATTCGTTAAATGAAAAATTTAAAGAAATCTTAATTGAAAAAGAACAAATATATGTTAATCTGTTCAAATCGATTTTAACAGAATTAAAAAATCAGGGTCTTTTAAAAGATATCCCTTTAACAATTATTGCTTTTACATTTTTCGGAATTGTACATTATACAATCAAATGGTATAAAGCTGCAGGAGAAGTGAATCCTGAAAAATTATCAGAATATTTTGTTGAGATTTTTACAAAAGGAATAATACAATTTCCAATTTGAAAAATCACCTGATTTTTTTCAAACTTAACATCAGTTGATTATTCTGAAATAAATCACCATAACTAAAAAAATAATTTTATATTTATGTTGAATTGTAGTATTAGTCAAAAATTAATAACCAATATTGGAGGAGTATATGTTTTACAAAACAAAATTTTATATAATTTTTCTAATTATTTCTCTTTTCTCCATATCCTTAGGTTATGGTAAAGATAAATCTAAACCAGGTGCACATTTAAGAAAAATGCCAGTACCTGAAGTGGATATATATAAAGTTGCCAATCCTGAGAATATCCCTGTTAAGCTTATTTATCCTGCAAGAATAAAAAGTCCTGATAAAGTGACTATTATAGCAAGAGTTACTGGAATTTTACAGAAAAAATTTTTTACTGAAGGCGATTTTGTAAAAAAAGGAGATATTTTATACAAAATAGAGCCTGATATTTATGAAGCTGAGACAGAAAGCGCAAAAGCAGGTCTTTCTCTTGCTATTGCACAATTAAAAAAAGCTGAAAAGGATTGGTTAAGAACAAAGAAGTCGTTTGAGGATAACGTGATTAGCAAAGAAAAAAGAGATAATGCCAAATATACCTATGAAATGGCAAAGGCAAATGTCCTATTAGCAGAGGCCAGACTAAAAAAAGCCAAAATAAATCTGAATTATACAGATGTTGCGGCACCTGTTTCAGGGTTTACAGGCTTGAAATTAACTGACGTTGGAAATATTGTTTCTCCGGGTACTCCTCTTGTAACTGTTACAACTGTGGACCCTGTTTATGCAGAGTTTTCCATTCCCGATATAGATGCATTAAAATCCAATTATGGTATTTCAAATGGTTCATGGGAAAAAGCAGATAAATTTCTCAAAGCAAAATTAATCATAAATGATAAATATTATCCAATTATTGGTAAAATAAATTTTGTGGACGTAAATATAAGTGAAAAAACATCTACAGTAAAAATGAGAGCAGAATTTTCAAACCCTGAAAAATTACTTATGCCGGGACAATTCGCAAGAATTGAAATATTAGGCTTTTACAGAAAAAATATAATAAAAGTTCCTCAAAAAGCAGTGCTTCAAAATCCACTGGGAATGATAGTTTTTATAATAAAAAATGGTAAAGCTTATGCAAAACCTGTAAAAATAGGTGAATCCATAGATAATTTCTATATAGTTGAAAATGGTTTAAAAGCAGGTGATCTTGTAGTAGTAAATAATTTTTTCAGAATCAGAGACGGTATTAATGTTAAAATTGGAAAAACAATAAATACTGAGGATTAAATTATGATTTCAGAATTTTTCATAAACAGGCCGAGATTTGCAATTGTTATTGCATTAATAATTTTGATTATAGGAATTCTTTCAATAAAAAACTTGCCTGTAAAAGAATACCCAACCTTAACACCGCCAAGAATAACAGTAACCGCCATATACCCTGGAGCAGATGCCGAAACTGTAGCCAAAACAGTTGCAGCTCCTTTGGAAGAGGCAATAAACGGAGCAAAAAATATTATATATATGACTTCCACTGCTTCTTCAAATGGTATAATTTCCATTAGTATATATTTTGCAATAGGTTCAAACTCCGACATAGCAAAAGTTGATGTAAATAACAGAATTCAAACCGCTTTAAGTAAATTACCGGAGGCTGTTAGGAGACAAGGAATTCAGGTGAGAGAGAGAACACCTGATCTTTTAAAAGTATATGCATTTGTATCAGAAGGGAAAAGACATTCTACTGTGGAACTGACAAATTATCTAATAGTAAATGCCCTTGATGATATAAAAAGAATTAATGGTGTTGGAGATGCCATGATTTTCGGTGAAAAAAGGTATTCCATCAGAGTTTGGCTTAATCCTGATAAACTTGCAGAGTTTAATTTAACTCCAATAGATGTTTACAATACAATAAAAAGTCAAAACGAAGAATTTGCCGCAGGAGGCATTGCCCAAGAACCATTACGCAAGACTTTTGTATATAGTTATTCTGTTAAAGGCGAAAGCCGGTTAAAAACAGTTAAGGAATTTGACAATATTATTATTCGCTCAAATTCAGACGGTTCAAATCTAAAACTTAAAGATATAGCTCGAATATCTCTTGATGCTGAAAACTACTATGTGAATTCATACTATAAGGGACAACCTGCTATTCCAATGGGAATATTTCTTGCTCCTGGAGCAAATGCTCTTGAAGTTTCAAATGCTGTTGAAAAAAAGTTAAAAAAGCTTTCTATTAATTTTCCTTCTGATATAAAATATTATATACCTTATAACCCGACAAAATTTATAAAAGCTTCCATAAATGAAGTGGTGCACACTTTGCTCATAGCAATAGCCCTTGTTGTGCTTGTTGTTTATTTATTTCTCGGGAGCCTCCGTGTCACACTTATACCTGTACTTGCCATTCCGGTTTCCATTGTAGGAGCTTTTGCAGGATTATATGCTCTGGGATTTTCAATAAATCTTCTCACTCTTTTCGGTCTTGTGCTTGCCATAGGACTTGTTGTTGATGACGCTATTGTTGTTATAGAGAATGTGGAAAGAATTTTGCGAGAAGAAAAACTCCCAATTAGGGAAGCAACTATAAAAGCTATGAAAGAAATAACTTCGCCTATTATTGCCATTGTCCTTGTATTATCTGCTGTATTTATTCCTGCAGCATTTATAGGCGGTTTTAGCGGAAAAATGTTTCAACAGTTTGCCATAACAATTTCCATATCCATGATTCTGTCAGGTATTGTAGCTCTGACTTTAACTCCTGCATTATGTGTTGTTTTTCTGAAAAACAGAGAAAACATAAAACCTGTTTTACCAATCAGATGGTTTCAAAAACTCTTTGATTTGGCAACAAGGGGTTTCACAAAGGGTGTCAGATTAATGATAAGACTTGCCATAATAAATATTCTTATCTACGGAGCAATTATTTTCTTTATATTATTTTTTATTAAAAAACTTCCAACAGGACTTGTGCCCATGGAAGATAAGGGCTCTATTTTTGTTTTAAACTATCTAATGCCAGGTTCATCGTTAAAAAGGACAGAAAAAGTAACTCACAATATAGAGAAAACCCTGCTTAAAAACCCATTAATCACAGATGAGCTTTCAATTGTAGGACTTGACTTATCTGCTTTTGCATATAAAACAGACTCTTCAATAACATTTTCTCACTTAATTAACTGGGATAAAAGAAAGGGCAAATCAAACAGCTCTATGGTAATTGCAAAAAAATTAATGGGACAGTTTTACCAGAATAAAGAAGCACTTATATTTGCGGTTAATCCTCCTCCTATAATGGGAATGAGCATGACCGGCGGATTTGAAATGTATGTACAGGACCGAACTGGCGGCACAATTCAGAATTTAAACAGGTATGTCCGTAAGATTGTAAACAAAGCAAACCAGAGACCTGAACTTATGAGCGTCAGAACAACATTAAATGCAAATGTACCCCAATACAGGTTGCAAGTAGACAGAGAAAAAGCAAAAGCTCTTGGTGTTAATATAATTGATATTTATAACACTATCCGGTTAACTTTTGGAAAAAGCTATGTAAATGATTTTAACCTGTTTGGAAGAGTATATCATGTAAATATGGAGGCTGAAAGCAATTTCAGAGAAAACAGAGATGATTACAGATACGTTTATGTTCGTTCAAAAAACGGCAGCCTTATACCTCTGAGCTCTTTGACAAAAATAAAGCGTGTTGTTACAACTTCTGTTGTGGAAAGATTTAATATGTTTCAGGCTGCTAAAATAATAGGAGAACCAATGCCCGGATATTCATCAGGTGATGCAATGAAAGCAATAGAAAAAGTTGCTAAAGAAGTTTTGCCAGGTGGATATACAATTGCCTGGTCAGGGACATCTTACCAGGAAAAGGAAGTTCAGAAAACAGGTCATACTGCATATCTTTTTTCTATAATATTTGTATTTCTGATTCTTGTAGCGCTTTATGAAAGCTGGATGGCGCCTATAGCCATTATGCTTTCAATACCATTTGCAGTACTTGGTGCAATACTCGGCCTTTATTTGATGCATCTTGAAAATGACATTTATATGCAGGTGGGTATTATTACACTGATTGGATTATCAGCTAAAAATGCTATTTTAATTGTAGAATTTGCTGAAGAACGGTTCAAAAAGTTAAAAATGAATCTTGTAGATGCCACAGTGGAAGCATCTCGTATAAGGTTCAGGCCAATTATCATGACATCTTTTGCGTTTATTGCAGGCACTGTTTCCCTTATTTTAAGCTCAGGTGCCGGTGCAAACAGCAGACATATAATTGGTAATACAGTTGTTTGGGGAATGTTGTTTTCCACATTAATAGGAACGTTCTTTATACCGTTTCTCTACTACATTATTATTAAAATTAAGATGATGTTTAAAAAGGGGAAAGCATGAAAAGATTAATTTTGATTATTTCATTTATAAGCATTTTTGCATCCTGCTCATTTGCCCCAAAATATCAGAGACCTTCGTTTAAATTGCCTGATATAAATACAAATGATAATGTTAGCAGTGTATCTTCAACATGGTGGAAAAAATTCAATGACAAAAAGCTTAATCTGATAATTAAAGAAGCATTAAAAAACAATGATAACTTACTTATATCTTATGAAAGAATAAATGAAATGGAAGCAGCATTTAATCTTGCAAAAGCAAACATATATCCGTTAGTTGAAAGTAACGTTAATGCAACAAGAATAAAAGACAGCAATGAATCTTCTGCTTTTGGGAAAGGTAATATTGACAATTATTTTACTGTTTCAGGTGATGTTTCATATGAGGTTGATATTTTCGGTAAGTTAAAAAACAAGAAAAAAGCTCAGCTTTCTCTCCTACTTGCACAAAAGAGCTATGCAGAAGCTGTAAAGATAAAATTAATTTCTGATGTTGCATCCACATATTTTGAGATTTGCGCTCTTAACACACGGATAAACATTATGAAAAATCTTATAAAAAAATATGAGGAAACTTACAAATACAGGCTAAAACAGTATAAACACGGTATTATGGACACATTAACTGTTGCACAGGAAAAGGCAAAACTTGATTCATCAAAATTAAATCTTGAAGTTTTAAAGGAAAACAGGAAAATCTTTAAAAACGCTCTTTTCTTGCTATTGGGCAAAGAGCCATATGAAATATTTAAATCAGAAAATGCTCTATGTAATAATTTGCCTGAGCCAATAAAATTCCCTGCTTTTATTCCTTCAAAGGTCATTGAAAACAGACCTGATATAATTCAGAGTGAAGAGAGTTTAAAAGCTGCAAATTTTCAAATAGGGGTTGCAAAAGCTGCATATTTTCCAACAATTTCACTTACAGGAGCTCTTGGCCTTGAAAGCAAAGATTTGTCAGATTTAATTCAGTCATCAGCCAAATTCTGGAACATTGGCAGTAATATTCTTTCTCCGATTCTTAGTTTTGGCAGAATCAAATCAAATGTAAAAATAGCAACATCGAGACAGAAACAAGCATTGCTTAATTATGTTTATACTGTAAAAAATGCTTTTAAAGAAATTCATGAAACTTTTATTAAATTAAACTCCGTAAAAAAGCAGATAATTTTGCAAAATAAAAGAATAGAAGATTATAAGAACATTTTAACAATTGCTGAAAAGCAATATGAAAACGGACTTATTGATTATATAAATGTTATTGATGCAAAGAGAAATTTTGAAAATGCATACTTACATCTTATAAATTTGAAAAAAGAATATCTGCAACAGGAAGTTTTTCTATATAAAGCAATAGGTGGAGGATGGGACAAAACAGTGCTACAACAAAAAAAGCAGTAAGCCAGGATTAATCTTAATCAACTCTTATCTTATTTTTCATAGCGTTATAAATAAAATTTATAATTCATATCATTTTAATAAAAATTTTCAATTTGACAGGATTAATAGTTGTGATAAAAAGTACAAAAAAACAGGGGAAACAGAATGAAAAGAATTATAACTTTATCTTTGCTGATTATCGTTGTTTCAACCACATATTTATTTGCTTCACAAAAAATATTAAGAATAGCAGGAGGCACTGCACATATTCCTATATTAAAAGAGATTGCACAAAAGTTTATGCAACAATATCCTGATATTAAAGTTGTTATATCAGGAGGCGGAAGTGGTGTTGGAATAAAGCAGGTTGGCGAAGGGATAATTGATATTGGAAACTCAGGAAGGGATTTAAAAGATAGTGAAATTAAAAAATACAATTTAAAACCTTTCAAAATAGCTATTGACGGAATTGCCGTAATTGTTCATCCTTCAAATCCAACAGATAATCTTGCAGTTAATCAGATACAAAAAATATTTTCAGCTAAAATCAAGAATTGGAAAAATATTAGCGGTATTAATGAGATGATTAATGTATACTCTCGTGGTAAAGAAAGCGGCACACGAAAAACCTTTGAAAAATTAGCTTTAAAAGGGGCAAAAATTACAAATAACGCTATTTATGTTAGTTCAAACGGAAATATGAAGGTTATGGTTAGCCAGGATAAAAACGGAATTGGATATTTATCTGTCGGATATTTGAATAAGTCGGTTAAAGCATTGAAAATAAACAATGTATATCCATCATTGGAAAATATTCAATCTGGGAAATATAAAATTCAAAGATATCTTTATATGATTTTATCTCCTAATTCTCCAGAATATGCCAAAAAATTCATTAATTTAGTTTTAAGTGATTATGGCCAAAATGTTGTAAAAAAACATCATTACCTGTCAATTAAATAGATGGCTGACAGATTAGTAAAATTTTCAGGATACAGCATTATTGCTATTATATTGCTGTGTCCTTTTTTATTTTTATATTATTCTCTGCCTTTAATCAAAGAGTCTTCCCTGATTCAGATTATTTTTTCAAACTGGAACCCAGATGATAAAATTTACGGTTTATTTAATTTTATAGTCACGTCTTTATTAATGGGCTGCATGGCTTCCATATTGGCATTTATTTTAAGTTTCGGTATTGCAATTCAGATATATCTCAGTAAATCTAAATATTTAACATTTTTAATTACATTTATGACAGGAATACCTACTGTTGTTTACTCTTTTATAGGTTTATTATTTCTTGTCCCTTTAATTAGAAAATTTACACCTTCTCCAACAGGTTTATCCATATTAACTGTGATAATAATTTTATCATTTTTAATTGTTCCAACAATTGTTTTGTATATTGTAGCAACCTTTGAAACAGTCTCAAAAGATGTAAGAGAAACAGCCCTTTCTCTTGGTGCTACAGAAGAACAATTTCTAAAAAAAGTAGTTATTCCTAATTCGAAAAACGGAATTATTATTGCTTTGATTTTAGGTTTTGGAAGAGCAATTGGCGATACAATGGTTGCTCTAATGTTATCTGGAAATTCAATAAAATTTCCTAATTCATTATTTACTTCAGCCCGTAATATAACTTCTCATATTGCTCTTTTAATGCCTGGCGAATTTAATAGTATTGAGTTTAGAGCCATATTTTTTTCAGGGTTGATTTTAATTTTTATTATGTTTGTATTAACTATTACAATAAAAAGATTTGAAAAATGAAAACTTTTGCTTTTAGCTGTACCTCAGCCATTATATTTGTTTTATTGTTCCTGTTTTTAATGATTTTTAAAAATATTGTTACTATTGATATTTTTACAATAATAACAAAAGAATTAATTGCTCCAATTATCGGGACCTTTTTAATAACTTTTTTTTCAGTGTTAATAGCCACTCCTGCAGGAATAATAACAGGAATTTTTATTTCAGAATATTCCAATGGCAGGTTAAAAGAGATTTTTATCTTTATTTTCAAAATGTTAAGCAGTTTTCCAAGTATATTGTTTGGTCTTTTTGGATTTATTTTAATTCTTTTTTGTAATAAAATTTTCGGAACTCATTTAAAAACCTGCTTTCTTATATCAAGTCTATCTTTAAGTTTGTTAATACTTCCGTATATTGTTCATGCAACAATTGTAGGATTGTATCAGATTGAAGATACTGTGAGAACTCTTCCTTTAACTCTTGGAGCAAAAAAATATCAAGCTATTTTCAAAGTTTACATAAAAGAAGCATTTCCATTGATAAATTCTGGAGTAGCTCTTGCCATTGGCAGAGCAGCCGAAGATACTGCAGTTATAATGCTTACAGGTGCTGCTGCTTATGCTGGGTTGCCTTCATCTCTATTTTCACCTTTTGAAGCATTGCCTTTTTTTATCTTTTATTCTTCACAAGAAAATGTTACAGGTGAAAACATCAAAATAATCTATCTTGCAGCATTGATTATTGTGCTAATTTCATCTTTTTTTATAATTTTATCAAGAAAACAATGGAAAAAATAATTTTATCTGTTAAAAACCTTTATTTTTCTTATGAGCATGACGAACTTTTCAAAAATCTTAATATTGATTTTAAACAAAATAAAATTTACGGTATTTTTGGAGATTCAGGCACTGGCAAAACAACTTTTTTAAAAATCTTATCTCTTTTAATAAGAGAATATGAAAATTATAAAATTTCCGGTGAAATAATATTTAACAACCAGAATACCCTTAACATTAAAAAAGATCTATGGAAAATTAGAAGAGATATAGTTTATATCCCTCAAAAACCTATTGCTTTTAAAACCACTATTCATAAGAATATTACTTTTCCTCTTGAAATTAATTCAAAAAAAATTGATAGTAACATTGTCTCTAATGTATTAAAACAAGTAAATCTCTACAATGAAGTTAAAAATAAATTACACAAACCTGCCACTGAACTTTCCGGAGGACAGCTTCAGAGATTATCAATTGCAAGAGCTCTTGTATTAAATCCTAAAATAATTTTATTTGACGAACCAACATCGTCACTTGATATAAAAAATGCCGAAATAATAGAATCGTTAATAAAATCTTTAAAAGGAAAATACACGATTATTTTAGTGTCTCACGATATTAATCAAATAAAATCAATTTCTGATTGTATTTTAAAATTGGAAAACAAAATATTCCATATAATTTCTTAAATTGTAAAAAAATCAAAAAATAACTTTCCACTTGACATATTATCGTTATTTTTTATAGAATATATCGGAAATCTAAAACAGTAATTAATTTTTCAGAAAAGGCTGGATGCAGATTTTAATGTTTAAAAAAAAATCTCTTTTATTAATAATATTTTTTGCTTTGACATTTTTTGTAAACAAAATCGGTTACTGCAAACCCTCTCATAAAAGGGTCAGAATAGCAATTGAATTTGTAGCTCATGCTGCATGTGCACATATAGCAAAAGCAAAAAAATGGTACCAAAAAGCCGGGATTAACATTACATCATTTGATAATTATATTACAGGCATGGCTCTTGCCAGTGCTTTATCAAACAGCAACATAGACGCTGCATATCTATGCCTTATCCCTGCTATTGTTGCATATGCAAATGGAGGAGTAAAAATAAAGGTTGTTTCAGGGACACATAAGTATGGTTACGGGCTCATTGTAAATCCAAAAAAAGTTAAAACAGTTTATGATTTACTGAAACCGAACATAAGAATTGCCTGCCCGAGAGAAGGGAGCCCTACTGATGCAATTATGCAAAAAATGATAGATAAATATCATCTTGATAGAAAAAAGCTAAATAAAAAGGTTTTAAGAATGCCTCCGCCAAAAGTATTATTTGCTTTGGAAGCAGGACAAATTGACGCAGGATTTTGTTGTGAACAATTCCCCTCTATGGGTGTTGGAAAAGGATTTAAAGAATTATTAAGCGCAAGGGAATTATGGCCTGATATGCAGGGAAGCGTACTAATTGTAACAGAAAAATTAATAAAAAACCATCCAAACACAGTAAAAGAACTCGTTAATATTACTAAAAAAACAACAGCATATATAAAAACTCATCCAAATGAAGCTTCAAAAATTACTGCTCAAGCATTAACTGTTACAAGTAAGGAGATACTTCCTTTTAAAATAAGCAATTTGGCAAAAAGATTAAAAATAACCCCAACTGCTGTTCACAGAGCATTATTTCAACAAATGAAATGCTCAACAGATATTAATGTAAAAATGGTTCAGCAAGAAATCAATTATCTTTACAATCTTGGTTACATAAAAAAAAAGTTTAATGCAAAAGAAATCTTAGATTTGAGGTTCTTAAAATGAAAAAACTTTTAGGTTTAATCCCCATTATAATATTTATTTTATTATGGGAAATATCTGCAAAAATCAATAGTAATAATCTTTTTCCTTCTTTTACAGAGGTAATTAAAGAGGGTTTTTTTCTTATCAAAAGTGGCGTATTAATAGAAAATTTTCTTGCAAGTCTGTACAGAGCTTTAATAGGCTACGCTTTAGGTGCTATAATGGGCATTATTGTAGGCACAATTATAGGCTACAATAAATATATAGATAGCACACTTAATCCAATAATCAGCATTATTTATCCCATTCCTGCCCTTGGATGGCTACCTATTCTTATGCTTTGGATAGGAATAAATGAGATATTGCCAATTGCCATTATTTTTATCTGTTCTTTTTTCCCTATTTGTTACAATACAAGCTACGGAATCAAAAATGTTGATAAAAATTACATTTATGTTGCCCAATTGCTTGGCACTTCAAAATTCAAAACTCTAATAAAAGTTGTACTTCCTCTTGCATTAGGAAACATACTTGTAGGATTAAGATTAGAAGCAGGCATGGCATGGAGAGTAATTATAGCAGCGGAAATGATAGCCATACCAACTGGGATTGGCGCTTTAATGATGCGTTCAGAAAGTCTGCTAAGAATGGATGTAATAATGGTATGTCTTTTAGTTTTTTCCATTATGACCTTTTTATCTGAAAAAAGCCTGTTATACCTTGAAAAAAAGGTTATAAAATGGCAAACATGATTCAGATAAAAAATCTCTCCAACTTTATTCTGAACAATATAAATCTCTCTGTAAAAAAAGGTGAACTATTTGTTTTACTTGGTCCTAACGGTGCGGGAAAAACTACTATTCTTAATGCAATTGCAGGAATTTGTAATTATACAGGCACAATAACAATTGATGGCAAACCAATGGAAGGCGTGCCTATGGAAACAAGAGATATAGGATATGTATTCCAGGGCTTGTTGCTGTTTCCTCATCTGACGGTTTATGAAAACATAGCTTTTGGTCTTAAAATGAGAAAAAAACCATATGCAAAAAAAGTTGAAGAATTATTGCATTTATTTAATCTTCAAAAACTGTCCAAAAGATATCCCACTCACTTAAGCGGAGGAGAAAAACAGAAAGTTGCCCTTGCAAGAGCATTAGCCATAGAGCCTAAAATTATTTTAATGGATGAACCATTTAACAAACTTGACCCAACAACAGCATCATATATGCGGGATGAATTAAAACAAATTCAGGAAAATACGTCAATTACTACACTTTTCGTTACACATAACCAATTTGAAGCAAAACTCCTGGCAAATAGAATAGCTGTATTTCATAATGGAAATATTGAACAAATAGGTACGCCAACAGAGATTTTCCATTATCCTAAAACCAAATTTATAGCTGATTTTATCAGAGCTACAAATATTTTAAACGGTTATGTCAGAAAAATAAACTCTGATAAATTCGAATTTAATATAGAAAATTCAAATTTATCTATTACTGTTAAAAATCAGCCTTTCATTGAAGGGGGAAAAAACATTCAACTATCTTTGCCACCTGAAAATATTACTCTAAGCTTAACTCCTGAAAAAGATAATCACTTTTTAGGTTTTATAGAAAATATCAAATTCTTAAACAATAAAGCCGAAGTTGAAGTAAATATGGAGGGATTTAAATTAAAAGCCTTTGCGCCTATTGAAGATATATCTTTCTTAACAGGAAGAAACTCCGTTTGGGTATGTTTTTCAAAGGAAACACCTTACTATATTCAGTAAATACACTTTATCTGTTAAAAGCGTTAAAACCAATATTAAAAAATTCTACAGAGCTCTCAGGAATAACTTTTAAAATTTCATCTTTTGCAAATGGAAAATTTTTAAAATTTACAATATAGCCTAAGAAAATCATGTTAGCCATTGCCGGCTTGTTGTATTTAAGCGCAACTTCAGTAGCATCAAAAAAATCAGAAGAGTTTACAAAAACTGTACCATCTGGCTTTAAATAACATTTACCGTTTTCAAGTTCTTTTTCATTAAGACAGATTAAAATATCGCCATTACCTTGAATAATTACAGGACTGTGGTAATCAGAGCCAATTTTTATAAAAGAAAAAACAGAACCGCCTCGCTGCGCCATGCCAATTGTTTCACTTGCCAAAACATTCTCGCCTTTACAAAGTGCGGCTTTTGACAAAATCTTTGATAAAAATAAAACTCCTTGCCCACCAACTCCATTAATAATAATTTGCATAATCTCTCCAATATACTTTAGTGAATTATTTGGTCAAATTTCTTATTTTCAAAATATAATTTCTCAAAATCAATAAATGGAATTATTAAAGGTTTTATTTTTGACTTTAAAGAAATTGTATGTATATTTTCAAGTAGAAACGGAAACAGTATTGCAGGAGCTTTAACTTTACTGAATATTTCAAGAGCATTATCAGGAACTTCTTCTTGAGTATCATTTTTGGCAAAAATGCCTGTAAGTCCAATTGACAGGGAAAGTAGTGTCAATTCATCTTCAAACCCTTTAATATCCATATTGACAATTACTTCCAATAATTTTATTTTTCTATTATACTGCGACTTTAAATCTATTTTTGATTCTATTTTCATATGTTCCGACTTTAAAATATTTTCTCTTAAAATATTGTAATTTAACTTTGTAATAAATACTTCCAAAAGGTTGAACATTTAAACTCCTTTTCGTGAAAAAATTAAGAATCCCGTATGAGCAACCATTCTATCTTCAGGCCTAAGTCTGTCAGGAATAGTTTTAAATTCTCTAATAAGTATCTCTTTTACTGAAACATCAAAATGTTTAACTTTTCTTAATTCTTTTAAAACTTCAACTATCTGATTAAAAGTAGGAACCAATATACCTAACTTTTTACCTGGCTTTAATGCATTGGTGACTTTTTCAATTATCTGCCACGGCTCTTTTGTATCAATAAACGCTGCATCATAATTCTCATCTTCAATCTCTTCTGTTTCAAGATCTCTCTGTTTTATCTCAACATAATCAATCAAATTGTTAAACTGCAAATTTTTTACAGCTAAATTTATAAACCTCTCTCTTCTTTCGTAACAAACAATTTTGCCATTAGGTGCAACTATATTTGCCAAAACAAGTGTGAGAGCACCACTTCCGCATCCGCATTCAAAAACTTTATCTCCTGTTTTTATCCCTAAATTTATAGTTATAAATCCGCTGTCCTTCGGATATATTATCTGAGTTTCCCTTTTCAAGCCGAACATTATATAATCGTTTATATCAACTTCAACAATTCTGTATGCATGTCCTTTATGTGTATGTATAACCGAACCCCATTTGGCATTGTTTATTTCTTTAACTGAAATATTTCCTTTATGTGTGGAAATAAATTCATTGTCTAATGAAATATTTTCAAAATATATTCTACCTCTGCCCTCGCAATCAATTAATATAAATCTGTTTTTCATTTTATCCTTTCTGCAAAAATTGTCCCCAAAACCGAACTTGAAGGAATCAAAACTTTTTCAGGTATCATATCTCGGTTTATATATGCAAATATTTTTGTAATTTTATCTGAAATAAAATCAACATTAAAATCAGCTTTTATATGATAAAAATCTTGATTTTTTTTTACAAGATGAATCAGCAATATCCTGTTTCTCTTTTTCTTCTTTTTTTCAGGAAAAAGTCTGATTTTAAGTGTATCATTCAACTTCGGAATTTTATATCTGCCAGTTATAAAATTTATTGCAGCTGAAAGATAATCTTCAAAATTTGTTGTTTTTAAGGGTATATAATCAATTGAATTCTTTTCAATCTTTTTTTCTGTTTTGGTAATCTCAAGCATATTATTTAAAAATTCTTTGTCAGGCGAATCTTCTTTTTGTTCATATTTTATGCGATGTCTCTTTTTTATAATCTGCATATTTTTATAATCAAAAATATAAGTTGACTCCTTTAAATTTTTCTCTATAATTACCTTTTTAATAAATTTTACAGGTACAAATCTTTTTAATTTCTTATTATACACAACTTCTGAAATCATAGTATCTTTTCTATATTTAAGAAAAAACCCAACAACACCTTTGGTTTCTCCTATTAATTTTACTATATATCTGTTTTTTCCTATTTTCTTAACAGAAAAATCTCCAGATGCAGCTTCATTTGTAAGCCAGAAACCAAATCTGTATTTTAAATGCAACCCGTCTATATTATATTGATTATAAATATTTTCTGCAAAACAGTTAACAGATAAAATTAAAAACATTAATATTATATATATTTTTTTCATATGACTTCCATCTCCTTGTAAGTTAAGACATATTCATATTTCAAACAACTGACAAAAAGGTTAGAATAAAGTTGAAATCCGCTTTTATTGGCAACATGCAGACATTTAATCTTTAAAGCAAAAAATATATTTTTATCTTCTCCCCAGAGAGTTTCAAAATTCCCCTGGCCTTTTGAAATAACAACTTCCGCACTTTTAAATTCTTTAATAAATTTTTCCGAGCACATCTCCATACATATACCTGGCCCGCCATATCCGGAACTGATAACTTCTGCATATTGCTGAAATCCCATTTCTTGCGCATCAGCAAAAGAGATATCATTTATTATATTTTGACTCCTTGCTGCAACAACAATTTTCAGTTTTGGAAATTCTGATTTAATTCTTTTTATAAAAGCAAGATCAAAAACAGCTTCACCTGAATTATCAAGAATGTATAGGAGCTTTTTGCTGATTTTAATATTATCTAAAAATAACTGAAAATCATTAATCTTAAATTCAAAATTTTCTATTATTTCTATAATTTCTCCAATATTATAGTCAGCTTTACTGTTAGATATTCCAAAGTCAATAATATTGCCTGCAACAGCATATTTGAGATAATCTTCCAATGTCAAATTTTTATTAGCCCTTTCAAGTTTAAAAAGAACATTCTTAGCAATTTCATTGGTACTATCTTTTATTTTCTTAAAAGGATCATTGTCATCCAATAAATCATAGAGAAAATTGTATAAAATTCTTGCAATTTCAGGTGGATGATGATTAAAATCTTTAATATTGGACAAAAAATTTATTGATTTTAAAAATAAGTCTTTTTTCTCTTCTGCATCCAAATCAAGCAGGTTGAGAATTTTATCAATTTGAGAAACAAAACATTTCAAACAATCATATCCAACAAAAATTTTTTCCATACAATAACCTTTTTTAATAAAAAACTTTCAAAATCATTTTTAATTTTTCAATATTTAAAATTCTAATCCAAAATAGCCCCTGTATTAGCAGATTTAACTCTTAAAGAATATCTGTACATATATCCTTTTTTGATTTTAGGCTCTAATGGCTGCCATTCTTTCTTTCTTTTTTCTATTTCTTGTTCTGAAATTTTAAGCTCAAGCTTATTTGAATGAATGTCAATTGAGATTATATCTCCTTCTTTTACAAGACCAATTAATCCTCCGTCAGCAGCTTCAGGAGAAATATGTCCAATTGCTGCTCCTCGTGTACCACCTGAAAATCTTCCGTCAGTCAGTAGTGCCACATCCTTGTCAAGCCCGACACCTGCAATAGCAGAAGTAGGAGCAAGCATTTCTCTCATACCTGGGCCACCTTTGGGGCCTTCATATCTTATTACAACCACATCTCCTTTATTAATTTTATGTGATAAAATAGCATCAAGTGCTTCTTCTTCAGAATCAAACACTCTTGCAGGGCCTTCATGGAAAAACATACTTGCATCAACAGCACTCCTCTTTACAACAGAGCCGTCTTTTGCAAGATTACCATAAAGAACGGCCAAACCGCCTGTTTTATGATAAGGATTATCAAGAGGCCTGATAACTTCATTATTTAAAACTTCAGCGTTTTTAACATTTTCGCCTATTGTATCTGTTGTTACAGTGAGAACATCTTCATAAATAACATTTAACTCTCTCAATCTGTTAATTAATGCAGGAATGCCTCCGGCGTAATGCAAGTCTTCAATATGATGCGGCCCAGCAGGACTCATATTGCACAAATGAGGAGTTTTATCAGATATTTCATTAAAATATTTAAGGTCTAATTTAATACCGCATTCATGTGCAATTGCAGGTAAATGTAATGCTGTATTAGTAGAACCACCAAAAGCCATGTCAACTGCAATTGCATTTTTAAAAGCTTCAAATGTCATTATATCAAGAGGTTTAATATCTTTTTCAACAAGCTCCATTATTTTCATGCCACTATATTTTGCAAGCCTTATCCTTTCTGCGGAAACAGCTAAAGTTGTCCCATTATACGGCAGAGCCATACCAAGAATCTCAGATAAACAGTTCATGGAGTTGGCAGTAAACATTCCACTGCACGATCCTGCTCCAGGACAGGCACAACCTTCTATTGCCTGCATCTCTTGGTCTGAAATCTCTCCTTTGGAATATTTACCTACAGCCTCAAAAACTGTAATAAGGTCAATGCATTTATTTTTGTAATTACCGGCCATCATGGGTCCGCCACTTACCATTACAGCAGGAATATTAAGTCTTGCAACAGCCATAAGCATACCTGGAATTATTTTGTCACAATTAGGAATAATAACAAGACCGTCAAAAGGATAGGCATTTGCCATTACTTCAACACTATCAGCTATTAATTCCCTTGAGCCGAGAGAATACTTCATTCCTTTATGTCCCATGGCAATCCCATCACAAATTCCAATAGTGGAAAATTCAAGAGGCGTACCTCCTGCCATTCTTACTCCGGCTTTAACAGCTTCCACAACTTTATCCAAATGTATATGTCCGGGGATAACCTCATTTGCAGAATTAACAATTCCAATAATAGGTCTGTTCAACTCTTCGTCTGTAAGTCCTGTTGCTTTAAAAAGCGATCTGTGAGGAGCCCTCTCTATACCTTTTTTCATTAAATCTGAACGCATTTTACCCTCCTCTTTTTTATTTTAAAAATGGCAAAAAATGTTTGAAATCTTTCGTATTCGAGCTTTCCAAATAACCAAAAAGCAGCATTTCGGTTGAAAGCAACTTTGCCCCAACTTCCTTTAATTTATCAAGTCCAAATATGTAATCTTCCTTAAATCTTGAACCAACAGCATCAGAAATTATATAAACATTGTAGTTTTTACAAATCAAGTCATAAGTTGTTTGCAATACACAAATATGTGTTTCAATACCTGCAATTATAATATTCTGTTTTTGCTGTTTCTCAATTTCGCTTTTAACAGCAATGTCTCTCATTCCGCTAAAAATAAATTTATTAAAAGGCCTGTAAAACTCTCCGAGAGATTCCTGAATTTTTTCCGTAGTATTTCCCAATTTATCATTATTCTGCTCCATTACAATAATTGGAAGTTTATAAAATTTGCAGGTTTCAATAAGTAGAGACAATTTATTCTCCAGAGACCTTACAACTTTTTCTTTAAAAGGCTTTAAAAAACCTGTCTGGAAATCCACTAACAGTAAAACAGAATTATCCTTTGGTGGAAATAAGCCCATATGCCCTCCTTTGCTTACAATATTCTTTTAATTTCTCATAAATTGAATAATCTATTTTTAGATTACCTCTACCTGTACCCAAATCTATTCCAATTTTATTTTCCCCGTGAAAATCTGTACCACCTGAAACTAAGAGATTATTTTTAGCTGCCAGTTTCTTTAAAAAATCTGTTTCATCAAGCGAATGTTCAGAATAAAAAACCTCTATTCCATCAAGCCCCAAAGATTTAAGATATTGTATAATCTGAGCTTTTTCACTCCTTTTAAAAGGCAAAAGTCCCGGATGTGCCAAAATTGAAATCCCTTTCCCCATATTTTTTATAATATCAATAGACTCTTCAGGAGAATATCTGAATTTATTAAAATAAGCAGGAGCTCCTTTTTTTAATAATTTGTTAAAAACTTCCTGTTTATCTCTGAAATAGCCTTTTTGAAGCAAAATTTGAGAAATATGAGGCCGCCCTATTTCACCTTCTGCTATCTCTTCTAATTCCTCAATAGTAATACTATAACCTAATTCATTCAATTTTTTAACAATTTTTATATTCCTGTCTGATCTTGCTTTTTTAAGATAATTAATTTTCATCTGGAATTGCTCATTTTTATAATCAACAAAAAGTCCTACCATATGAAAATTAAAATCTTTCATCTGAACACTTATTTCAATGCCATTAACTTTTTCAACATAGTTGGATTCAGCTTTTTCAAACTCATCAAGACCATTAATAGTGTCATGATCTGTAAGTGCCACTACCTTTATTTTTCTTTTTTCTGCTAATTTAACAATTTCAGTAGGTGTTAATGTGCCATCTGAAAATGTCGAATGAATGTGAAGATCTATAATTTCCATTTTAAATCCTTTACAAATTTTCTAATTTTATATATCTAAAAAATGTGTTACTAATAACAAGATTCAACGTTTAACTTAAAACTTTGAACCTTAAACAAAATCAGGAGGTACATATTATGACATTTATGAAAAAAAAACAAGTTTTTAAATTATTAATACTCTCATTGGTTATTGTCCTATTTGCAGCTTTTTTATCAGGTTGTACGGAGAAGCAAAGAAAAGAGATAAAACATATAAAATCCGATTTAATAGGACTTAAAAGAATTGTCAAGTTATATGATAATAATGGAAAAATCATAAAAACTTGGCAAGGCAGGTTCAAAATCGAGATACAGGGATGCTTTCTCTCATTTATTGATAATAATGGTAAAGAAGTTAAAATAAGCGGTACAATTGTTGTTCAGGAACAATAATATTTCAAGTAAAGTGCCTATAATATTTGCGGAGGATAAATAATGAAATACTCTGAAGGAACTTTTGGTAGAGTTTTTGCTTTAAGATTGGAGCATGGAGAAGTAGTACATGAGGTTATTGAAAAATTTGCAACTGAAAAAAAGATAAAAGCAGGAGGATTAATAGCTGTCGGTGGCAGTGACAAAGACAGCAGAATCGTTGTCGGACCTGAAGATGGCAATGCAAGACCTGTTAATCCTATGGAATATATTTTGGATAATGTCCATGAAGTTGCAGGAACAGGCACACTTTTTTTGGATGATACTGGCAAACCAATGCTTCACATGCATATGGCTTGCGGAAGAGATAATTACACTGTTACAGGATGTATCAGGAACGGGGTAGTGGTCTGGCAAATTTTGGAAATTATCATTTTTGAAATTAAAGGAATTTCATCTATTAGAAAATTTAATGAAAATCTTGGATTTTATACTTTAGAACCTTAAAATGGCTGGAATTGGCTTTGATTTAAGAAAAATATTCTATACTGACAATAAAATAGAAAAAGTTAAAGTTTCTATACAAAGTTTATTCGTTACATCTGGTCCCTGGATTATCTCTATTTTTACAGTAGCAACTTTGAAAATCATCAATGAAACTGTAATGAATAAAAGCGATTTTAATGTTTTTGTATCTGTTATTATATATTCATTTGTTTTCAGTTTAATTTTTAGTTCACCTGTTACTAACCTTGTAACAAGGTGCTCTTCTGACATTATTTATCTTGAAAAATACGATGAGATTTTATCAATATTTTTTTCAGGATTTTTAATTGTAGGGATTATTTCATTTTTGTCCGCTTTTTTATATATCTTCTACTTTACGCCACTTAAAAACCACTCTTTTAGAATTTCATATCTCTTTACATCTCTTAATATATTGTGGTTTATTATGGTTTTTGTCAGTATGTTGAAAGATCCAAAAAGAGTTACCACAGCTTTTTTAGCAGGAATGATTATAATTGTACTGTTAACATGGCTATATGCAAAGGGAAATCTCATAAAATCATTGGATTCTTTTACAATAGGAATATGTGTCACATTATATTATCTTAGTGCCCTGTTATTAAAACAATTTGATTTTAACAAAAAATTAAGTTTTAAATGGTTATTTGAATTTAAATATTACCCTTTGGTAATCAGCGGATTATTCTTATATCTCGGAATGTGGTCAGATAAAATAATTTACTGGTTTTTTTCAAATAAGTCTGTGGAGTTGACTAAAGGTTTTTATTTTTTTCCTGTATATGATTTTGCAATTTTTCTATCATACCTCACTATTATTCCTACAACAGCGTTTTTTGTAATATTCATTGAAACAACTTTTTATGAAACCCAACGTGGATATTTAACACTTTTAGAAAAAAATGGTACCCTTGACGATATAAAAGAAAAAGAGGAACAGCTAATTGTAGATTTTTATAAATCAATTATTAATCTAATATATTTTCAATCCTTTATTTCCATACTCTTTATATTTTTAATCCCTATTATTTTAGACCATTTTAATATTGTTGTGGAAAGTGTTCCTGTTTTAAGGATAGCAGTGCTTGCTGCAAGTCTTCAAATTGTTTTGAATATTATCATTATTTTTCTTTATTATTTCGATTATCAGAAAGAAACTCTGTTTATTGCAGTTTGTTTATTTGTGACTAATACTTCACTTTCATTTATTATGAAAGATTTACCATTTGAATATACAGGTTTTTCTTATTTTTTTGCTTTGGTAATCACCAATATCATAGCTTTTATAATTGCCCAGAAGAAATTAAGCAATGTAACTTATTTTATATTAATGAAAAATAGCTAATTTAGCAGATGATTTTTTACCAACGGTTACATAGGTTACATTTAATTTACTGTTATAATGAACTGACTTAATATTGTCTATTTTCCTTATTTTTACTTTGCCCTCAAATCTGAACTCTTTTAAATATTTGGCATTTTTTATAATAAAAATATTACTTGATTTTTTATAAATCTTAACAGAGTAAAAATTTTCAACAATTCTTATAAACTGTGAAGGGAAAATATTAATAAGATTTTTTCTGATTTTCATTAAATATCTGTAATTAGTAACCAATGCTCTGTAAGAAGCTAACTTTGCAACAGAATAAAAATGATAATACAGATTAATAGGCTTGATTCTTATTGGATAACCTGTTCTTTTGAACGTCTCGATAACATTAACAAAGCCCCAGAAATTAGAACTCCACAGGTCAGTATAAACATTTTCATTTGAACCTGAAGAATATATCTGCCTTAAGCCGTCAACATATCTGCCCAATGGAGTTACAAAAGCGTAAGAGTTATGTTTTAAATCAAAAAAAGTATCACCGTTGTTAAAAGCAACAAGGTGATTCTTTTTTATCATTTCCAAATCTACTTTTGTAGGCATACAATCTCCTGACCAGTAAATAACTTTAACTTTTTTCTTATAAGGTGCAAATTGATTAAGAAACTTAATAGAGCCGAGGATTTCCAGTTTATGGTCAACTTCACCGGAAGGGGGAACATAAGCTTTAATATGTTCACCTTCTGTAGTGCCAAAATAAGCTATTTTGTTTTTTACTCCTTTTTTTGCATATGCAGTTAATCCTTTATGCCAGTCAAGAGGATGGGTATAAGTATGGGATGCAGGCTCTATATTTGGCAGTGCATATATTTTCCTCACAACATCTTGAACTCTTTTATTACCCATATATACAGGGTCTATATCTGCAGCAATAAAAGACACTCCTGTTTTAAACGGAAACACTTTTCCAATCTTTTCATACCACACTTCACCGCATATCTTTCCGTGAATAACCTCACTTTTTGATAAAACTCCGTCACCGTCAAGATGAATATATAAAATTCTTTTGCCATTAATTGTAGTTGTCTCAGGTATGGGAAAATCTGTGTTAAATACCATTTGAACAAATTTAAAAGGATTAATAAGCCATTTTTGTATCTTATTGTTTTTTGTATAAAAAATCTTATTTTCTTTTCCAAATGCTCCCCATTTGGCTATAAAAACAGGAGTGGAAAAAAGTTGTAATCCTGAGTCATTATATTCCAACTTTAGTAAAGATTTAATACTATTATCGGATATTTCAAAGTTATCAAATGAACCTAATATATATGGAGTCATTTTTACTTCAAAATCAAAAACTTTTGATTTTTTAACTATTTTTATTTTATTAACATCATTATACCAGTAACCACCCATATAAAAACCAAAATTTTGTTTCAAAATTTTATTAACTTGATCTGTAAAATTTTCTTTTTTATTACTGGCAACAGGAAGATCTCCAAGCAGAAAAATTTTTTTATTTTTTTTATTTTTAATCAACCAGTTGTAAAATTCTATTGGGTTATTTAACTCATTTGACGATGCCCAATAAACAATACCTGAATATTTTGAAGTATCCTTCGGAAGCTTGTTTGCATCGTAATAATCGCAATAATAACCATAATAGTTTAATATCACTTCCAATCTCTGATGAATATTGTTATAAAAAGAATCTTCCTTTTGAAGAGAATTATAAAGGCATATCAGATTTCTATTTAAGAAATCTTCTTTTGCAAATAGGATATTACTTGTTAAAATTAATAAGAATAAAATTTTTACTATCTTCGTCATACCTAACTCCCGGTATTTTTTGCAGTGTAATATCTGATACAAAAGGTTTATACCCTATTTTTAAGGCCTTTTTGTATATTTTTTTGACAGTTTCAATGTCATTCAGATACCAGTAATCCACACTGAATTTTTTAATTTTTTTATTTTTAAAATTTAATTCAGGGGATTTATAATCTTTTAGAAAATAATATTTTTTTAATTTAAAATCATATGTGGTAACAGTAGATTCAAATAATATTGCATCTACATTCACTTTATCCGCTATTTCAAAACCTCTGTTCATCATTAATTTAATATGCGGAAAACTCCTTTTTATTGAATTTATAAATTCAATTATTAAACTTTTCTTCTTATGGGTAAAAATAAGAGAATCTACAGTATCTAAAAAAATACCATTGTAACCTTTTGCAAGAACAGAAGGTATAAGAAAATTAATAACAAAATCTTGCCATTTTCCTGATTTTAACGAGATATAGTATGAACCTTTCCAATTTTTATTTTCACCGGTAAATATACCCAAATTTTTAATAATTTCATAATATTCTCTGTAATTCTCAACTTCGCCAATACTGATATATCCGTATTTAAAAGGCTTTAATCCAAAAACATAGTTGTAATGGTCAGGATCAAGTACAACTGTTTTAAAACTGTTAATATAAGATATGGATGCATTGTCACCGTAATAAATTAAAAAAGGAGATTTGGCATATAAATTGAATGTT
The DNA here is from genome assembly GCA_964492825.1 of uncultured bacterium. GTDB lineage: Bacteria > DYJV01 > DYJV01 > DYJV01 > DYJV01 > CAZBLP01. Next base: position 26,667 of record CAZBLP010000005.1, on the reverse strand, counting down.
AAAAAAATTGCAACATATATAAACAATAATTTGACAATTTTCATAGGATAAACTTAACAATAAATTATAAAATCTTCAAGATATTTGTTGAAATTTTTCAAAAAAAAACTTATATAGTATGCAATGAGAATAAGCTATTATTTTTATATATTTATCATTATCACCTTATTTCTTTCCTTTGTTTTTTTCCCGCAAAACAGTGAATTAATTTATGTTTACAAAAAATCTGGAGACTACCAAAAACTTGCTGATATTTATAAAAAAACTTTAAAAATTCATTATTCAAAAGATATTCACAAAAAATATATAAATACCCTGTTTAAGCTAAACTCTCCTGATCTAATAAGAGAAGTTAATATATTTATTAAAAAATACAAAGATATTAACCTGTTAAACAAAACCATAAATTATGCTTTATCCAAAAAAAATTATAAAAGCTATACTCAATTACTAAAAAAAGGCTATATAATTACAAATAATATTAACTATTTGCAAAAATTAATTGATTATTACAGCTATACACATAACAGAAAAAAATTGATTGCCACATTAAAAGAATCTTACAAACTTTCGAAAAATAGAAAATATTTAAAAATATTATACGGACTTGGGGAAAAAGATTATGTTGTTAACACCTTTTTGGAAAATATTGATAATTTATCTGAAGAAGATATTAAATTAATTACAACATATTATTCTGATAAAAAGGATTATACCAATTATCAGAAGTTCTTAACCATGATTTTTGAAAAAACAAATGATATTTCATACCTTATAGAGATAAAAAATCTTTTGAGCTTTTTACATAAGCAAAATGAGTTAATATCAGTTATTAAAAAACTTTATAAATTAACAGGAGATATTAAATATCTTGATACTGTTTATTCACTTGGAGATAAGAAATTTGCTGTTCAAGAGTATGAAAAAAGGGTAAAAACTCTTTCACTAAAGCAATTAAAACAGCTTTACAAATACTATTTATGGGATAGTAAATTTGAGAAAGTCGTAAAAATACTCAAAAATTATATTGGCATTGACAAACTTACTCCTGAAGAGGAAAAAGAGTATGTGGGATTGTTGACATTTTTTGCTAAAGATTCTGAGCTAATAAATTTTTATAAAAAAAAATATAACTTAACCAAAGATTCAAAGTATCTTATTAAACTTGCAGATACATACGATTATTATGGCTATCCATACAAAGCAGCTGAAACATATGTTAAAATATTTAAAATAAATAAGAATATCAAATATTTAAACAAGGCTATTTCAATTTATCTTGCATTAAGTGATTATGATAATTTTTTAAAGTATTCTTTGGTTAAACTTAAAAAATTTTACTCAGAAACACTTTTAAAGCAAACTGTAGGACTTTTAATTAATCTAAACCAATTTGAAAGAGCAGTTAAATTAACTGAACATTACATAGTAAAAGATAACAATCTGTTTCACTATCTTGCAACTCTATATTTTTCAATAAACAGACCTGATAAAGCTTTAAAACTTTTTCTGAAAACTCCGCCTGAAAAATTAAATAAATCAGAGTTAAGCTATATAGCAAATCTCAAAAATATTAATGAAAAATTTTTCCCATATATAGTTGCATTTTACAAAATAACAAAAGAGAAGTTTTTCTTAAATAAAATATTGAGATATTATGCTGCAAAAAAAGCTTTTTACAAGTATAACAGAATTTTTAAAAAATATTATGGTAAAATCAGTGAAAAAAATTATACTACTTATTTTGAACTTATTGATGATAAATATAAAAAATTCAAAATAAATGAAGCCAAAAGATTAATTAAAACAAGCTTTAATATAAAACTTATTAACAATCTATCGGTTTTTTTAATGGGTTTAAATGAACAAAAAGCAGCAATTAAAGGATTTGAAAAAGTCTTATTTTTTGACACAAATAACTTAACTGCTTTAGAACAACTTGCTAAAATTTATTATTGGCAGAAAAATTTCAGTTTAGCACTAAGAACTTTTCTAAAATATGACAGAGTAAAATCAGACAATCCTGTTATAAAATTTTATATTGGAGAAATTTTATACAATAGAAAAAATTATAAAAAAGCTAATGAATACTTTAAATATGTTGTAAAACATATTAAGAAAAATTCATTGGAAAATAAAATGATATATTTAAAATCCTATGTCTATCTTTATGGAATTGATGACATTCTTGACGAATATAGAAAAGTGGTTAAAGAAAGTGGTTATGATAGGGATGTTTATGCTGATTTTATTGATGCTCTTTATTTTTCATATAGATATGATATTTTAAAAAAAGAGTATATAAAATTTAAAAAAATGGGGAAAAAATACACAAATTTTGTAAGATTATTAAGATTATTTGCAGCAGCACATATTGATATGAAAAAATTCAAGGAAGCCAAAATATTATTAGACAAAGCCCTTGCTATTATTAAAAGAAATAAAGCTAAAAACTCTACTATTTACGCAGATTATGGATATTTATATTATAGCCAGAACAATCATGTAAAAGCTCTTGAATATTACAAAAAAGCTTATGCAATTGACAGAAAAAATAAAGAAATTTTGGCTACAATAAAAGAACTGGAGGATTTTTTACATAGAAACGTTGAATTTTCATATTCTATCAAAAACAAAGTTAAAGGTATAAAAGCTACCTTTAATATACCTTATAATGAAAAATATTGGCTCGGTTTTGGCTATAACATATTTAATAATAGCAGAACTGAAATTTTTTTCAAAATAGAAGATATAGACAAAGGAGTATTTTTAATTGAAATAGGGAAAAGACACTATAAAATTATAATTGGTAACAACTATAACTTTTTTGTAAAAGATGTCCTCTACACAGATTATAATGAATCTGTTACAGAAGATATGAGAGAGAGAAAAATAGGTGCAAGCATTAATAAAAATATTGGCAAATTAGGCTTAAATACTGAATTAAGCAAAAATTTTTACAGAAACAAGCATGGTAAGGTTGCATCAACTCTGGATTTTAGTGCAAATATTTCATATCCCATTGGAAGAGATACATACCTGTCAACAGGTTTTAATTATGTAAAAATGAACTATTACAATGGTAATAAATCATCTGTTTTTTTTGATGATTACAGAGCTTTAAATTTATTTATTACAAAAAATTATGAAAAAGATAACAGAACTTTAAATTGGAATTTTACTATTGGCACAATTTATGATTTAATTTCCGAGAAATATAATTATTCAGGAACCATTAATGTAAAATACAATAAAAATATAAACTTTGAATACAATATTTATTATGATACATTCTCAAGAGAACAGGTTGATTTGTGGCAATTTAACTGGAGGATTAAATTTTAAATGATACAAGATCTTTTTTCCCATTTGATTTTTATTTTAATCCCTATTATTGTTATTTGCTGTTTAACTTTTGATTATAAAAAAAGTTTTGCAATTACCGCTATGTTTTCCATTTTTTATATTTATATAGGTGTTATAAACTTTAATTTAAAATCAGAATTATACTATGTTGAAATTTATAAGAATTTTTCTCCTCCTTTTCTTTTTATGATAATTTTTTTTACTATCTCTTTTTACTCGCGTAAAGACAGATTAACAATAGAAAATCTAAAGGAAATCGTTAATGATTTGGAATCAAAATATTCGGAAATGGGTAATAAACTAAAACAAGTTGAAGAGGCAAGAGAAATTTTAGAAAGAAAAATTCTCAGAGAAGAAGACTTTTCAATAAAATTACACGATGCTATTTCAAAACTTTCCACATTAAATACAGAAGAAATAAAAATGGAACTGCTTAGAATTGCCGCTGAATTTATAAATGCCAATGCTCTTGCATATTATGACTTTGAAAATAAAAAATTTTTCATTAAATATACAAAAAATTTAAAAAAGAAAATTTTGCCTGTTATTGGTGCAAACAGTCAAATTTATGACAAACTGGTTAAAAGCACTTCTGTTCTTACAATAAAAGACGAGTTAAAAGACAATAAACATAACATCTTGCTTGCAGGTGTTCTAAGAAAAAAAAACAATACAATTCTCGGCGCAATACTAATTTTTGATATAAATTTTATAGATTTAAATTATTTAAACATTAATCTTTTTCAAATGATTTGCAATTGGGGTTCAGTTGAAATAGAAAAAGCATCTGAACTTGTGGTATATCAGGCTGAATTTATAAAATTCAGTGGCACTGAAATTTTCAATTTTGTTTATTTCACACAGATTATCAATGCTGAATATTATAAAACCAGAAGGTTTGACGTATTTTTTTCTCTTATTAATATAATTTTAATTGATGAAGACAAAATTATAGAGGAATATAAAACTGCATTAATTAAACAACTCGGTTTGCTTTTAAAGAAAAATTTACGAATATGTGATTATCTTTTTTACAATGATATTAAGCATGACAGATTCATTTTACTATTACCATTCACCGATTATAAAGAAGCAGAAAATTTGGCAAAACCTTTAAAATATCACCTAATTAATGCTGACATCTATCCTTATTATGATACAAAGAAACCACTGGAAACTGATTATGAAATATTATACATAGACAAAAACACATCTGAAGAGGAATTCTCAGATATATTAATTAAGCAGGCTCTTTAAAATGCAATGGTTATATTTTGTAATAATATCTTTTATTGTATTGGGTATTTACGGTATTTCAGGAGTAATTTTATCATTTATCTTATTAAAAACCAGATTAAGCAAAATAGTTAAAGATTACTCAATATTTTCCAAAGAATTCAAGACAATTGACAGTGAAGATTTTGAAAAAATCAAAGTCAGGCCCATTGAAGACTCTTTACAGCTTATAAATTACAGACAAATTATCAGAGGTAAAGATCAAGAACTTAAAATTAATCTTATTAGTATTTTGTCTTTAAATCCAACAAGAGAAAATGTTCTGCTTATAAAAGAAGCTTTATTTGATAAAAATGAAATGATACGTATTTTAGCTGCAAATTGTCTTCAAAAAATGGAAGATTACTATATTGAAAACATTACAAAATTGGAAAAACTAATAGATGAGGAAACAGACAAGAATAAATTAATAGAAATAAACTTTGAACTTGCACAATTTTGTGACGAATATATTTATTCTACCTTAATTCCTCAAGATATAGTTTCTTTTTATGAAGAGAAAATGATGGGATATTTTGAAACAGCATATCAGCTAAGCCAATTTCGGAAAGATATTGCCTTAAAATATATAAGAGCATGTGTTAGATTTAATAAAGTGGAAAAAGCAGAAGATTTGGTTTATAACACTTTAAAAATTTATCCTGATGAATTTTTTATTAAATTTTGGCTTTCTGATATTTATTTAAAGAAAAAGGAGTATGATAAAATCAAACCTTTATTAGAATCATTGCCAATAGCAATAATAAAAAAAATTCCCAAAATTTACAACAGTTATAAATGGTGGATAAATTAATTTATTCAAACTTGAATTCTAAAACACTTAACGGACAATAATAAATGGACAAAAAAATTTCACAAACAATCAGTTTGGTTATAGAAGGCACATATCCCTATGTATCTGGAGGAGTTGCAACATGGATTCATCAAATTATTTCAAAATTGCCTGAGTTTAATTTTTATCTTATTGTCCTTCTTGCCAAAAAAGAAGATGCTGAAACAATGAAGTATAATTTACCTGAAAACATAAAAGGAATTTATCATGTTTTTCTTCAGGAATATCCCAAAAGGCCAATTTTTTTTCCAAAAAAATTAAAAGGAAAAGAACTATTGGAAAATTGGCTTAATGACTTTTCCTATGAGTCTTTTAAGGAAATTGCAAAATTTTACTATTTTCTGAACAATAAACAACGTATTGTATTGGAAGGTTTGTATTCAAAAGATTCTTTTGATTTGGAAAAATACATTTATAGAATTATAAAAACAGAAGCATCTTTTATTAATTTTTTCTGGAATTTACGTTCCCTGATAATTAATGTTTTAAATGTTTTTGCAGCAAATCCTCAATTATGTAGGGTTGTACATACTATATCCACAGGCTTTGCTGGTTTATTGGCATCTATTTTAAAAATTGCAAATCCTGAGATAACTATGCTATTAACAGAACATGGAATTTATACAAGGGAGAGGGATATTGAAATATCTGTTGGCGTGTGGCCTGATACTGACCCTAACAAATATCGGCCACAGGAAGGATTAGGCTCATTTAAAGAAATGTGGAGGGAAAGTTTTTTCTATTTTTCAAAAATATGCTATTTAACAGCTGATCAGATTATCACGCTTCATGAGAAAAACAGACGCATAGAAATAGAACAAGGCGCTCCTCCTGAAAAAACAGTAGTTATAAGAAATGGAATAAATCTGTCAAAATACAGATTCAGACATAGAACAAAAATGTCTGATCCGCCTGTTATAGGATTTCTTGGTAGAATAGTAAAAATAAAAGATGTTAAAACATTAATAAGAGCTGCAAAAATTGTTATTCAAAAAAGACCTGGCACAATATTTAAAATTGCAGGACCATATGATGAAGATTCTGAATATTACGAAGAATGCAGACAATTGGTAAAAATGCTTCTAATGGAAAAAAATGTAAAATTTTTAGGTAAAGTAGATGCTGTTAAATTTTTTGAAGAAATTGATCTTCTTATTCTTACATCAATATCAGAAGGACAACCTCTTGTAATAGCTGAGGCTGCAAGTTGCGGTGTACCAACAGTTGCAACTGATGTTGGAGGTTGCAAAGAAATGCTTTATGGAGGTGGAGACGATAAACTTGGTAAATCGGGCTTAATAGCTGAACAGGCTAATACCATTGATATTGCACATGCTATTTTGAAATTTATATCTGATGAGGAATTCTATTCTAAATGCTCTCTTATAGGAAGAGAAAGAGTGGAAAAATTCTATAATGAGGAACATCTTCTAAATAGTTACAAAAAAATTTACTCAAGATATCTAACATGTTAATTTTAAAAATTTTATCATACATTTTTCTTATAATTGTAAAAATACGGATATTTTTATATAAAACAGGTATTTTAAAATCATATAAAATTAAGGGAATAAAAATTGTTTCAGTTGGCAATATTTCTCTGGGAGGTACGGGAAAAACTCCTGTTACAATGGAATTATCAAAAAATCTTTTTAAAAAAAATTTTAAAATAGCCATCCTGCTCAGAGGATATAAAAGAAAAAATAAGGCTCCTATATTGTTAGTTTCAAATGGAGAAAAAATTTTTTATACTCCTAAAGAGTGCGGTGATGAAGCATATCTACTTGCCAAAAACCTCAATTGTCCTGTTGTTGTTGCAAAAAACAGGGTTAAAGGAGCAAAATATTTAAAAGATAATTTTAACCTGGATTTTATAATTTTAGATGATGGATTCCAGCATCTGAGACTGCAAAGGGATATTGACATAGTACTGGTTACACAAAAGACCTTAAAAGAAAAGGTTTATCTTTTGCCAGCCAAAAAATACAGAGAACCTATTTCTCATCTTAAAAGAGCATCTTTTATAATTATTACAAAAATTTTTGATAAAAAAACATTAAAAAAGGATTATTTAAAATTAAAAAAAACTGTTAATAAAAATATTTATGGAAGTGAAATTATTTTAAAAGGTTTTAAAAACCAAGAAAATAAAAATTTTAAAAAAGATTATTTTAAAAACAAAAAAGTTGTAATTTTTTGCGGTATAGAAGAACCTGTTTATTTTGAAAAATTACTTGAGAATAACGGCTTAATAATAAAAGAAAAAGTTTTTTTCCCTGATCATTACACATTAAAGCATACAGATTATAAAAAACTAAATTCTTTTTCAAACTATCCAATTATAACAACTGAAAAAGACATTGTTAAATTGAATTTTGACAAATTGAACTCCAAAATCTACGTAGCAGAAATTTCTTATAAATTTTTTAAAATAAATTGATTTTTAATTTTTATTTTGTTAGTCTGAATAATTTTATAGTAAATTACGATTAGAGTTTGGGTAAAATAAATAAGGGGGATAAAATGAAAATAAATAAAATAGTTCTTGCATATTCAGGTGGCCTGGATACCTCAGTAATTTTAAAGTGGCTTAAAGAAACTTATAATTGTGAGGTTATTGCTTTTGCAGCAGATTTAGGCCAGGGCAAAGAACTTGACGGTATTAAAGAAAAAGCCCTCAAAACAGGTGCAAGCAAAGTTTATGTTGAAGATTTAAGAGAAGAATTTGTAAAAGATTATGTTTTCCCAATGTTTCAGGGAGCAGCAATTTATGAAAATTATTACCTTCTTGGCACATCAATAGCAAGACCTTTAATTGCCAAAAGACAAATAGAAATTGCCAAGCAAGAAGGAGCAGATGCAGTTTGTCATGGTGCAACTGGAAAGGGCAACGATCAGGTAAGATTTGAATTAACCTACTATGCATTAAATCCGGAAATCAAAGTTATTGCACCATGGAGATTTTGGGATTTAAATTCACGGGAAAAATTAATAGAATTTGCAAAAAAACATAACATTCCCATTCCTGTTACAAAAGAAAAACCTTACAGTAGTGACCGAAACCTTTTGCACATCAGCTTTGAAGGCGGGATTTTAGAAGATCCATGGAGCGAACCAGACGAAGATATGTTTGTAATGAGCACATCTCCAGAAAATGCTCCGGATAACCCTGAATATATTGAAATATATTTTGAAAAAGGTATTCCCATGTCCATTAATGGCAAGGAACTATCTCCTGCAAATCTGCTTGAACAATTAAACATATTAGGTGGCAAACATGGTATTGGAAGGGCAGATATTGTTGAAAACAGATTCGTTGGCATGAAATCAAGAGGAGTATACGAGACACCTGGAGGCACAATATTATACCATGCTCACAGAGCTGTTGAATCCATTACAATGGATAGAGAAGTAATGCATATCAGGGATTCTCTTGTTCCAAAATATGCTGAGCTTGTATATAACGGATTCTGGTTTGCACCTGAACGTGAAATGATGCAAAAATTAATAGATGAAACTCAAAAAAATGTTACAGGTACAGTTAGAATAAAGCTTTACAAAGGTAATGTTGTAATTGTTGGCAGAAAATCACCTTACTCCTTATACGACCCTGAAATTGCAACATTTGAAGAAGACCAAGTTTACAATCAGGCTGATGCAGATGGTTTTATTAAACTAAACGCTCTTAGACTAAGACTTAGAAAATGATAAAAGTTGCATGTGTTGGCATTATTGAAAATAAAAATAAAGAGATTTTAATTACCAAACGTGCTATACCGCCATTTTATAATCAATATGTTATGCCTGGAGGGAAATTGGATGAGGGCGAATCTGTTTACGAATGTGTCGCTCGTGAAATACACGAAGAAGTGGGACTTACAGTGGTTGATTCTGAGTTTTATGATATTTTTGAAGTATTTTTTTATGACACTCAATATTTAATTATGTTTTTTAAAACAAAAGTAAAAAATTTCAATTTAAAAATCAATAGCAATGAAATTAATGCAATAAGTTGGATTAACATGACAAACTATTTGGACTTTAACCTTACAGAAGGGACAAAGTTCGTGTTAAATAAATTTTTTGGTAAAATTCCTAAAAATGCTAAAGGGAGAAAATATTTTGAGTAAAAGAGAGATGATTGCCATAATTGACAAATATGTTCCTCTGTTTTTCCCTAATCTTAGTGACCTCAACATTCTTATTTCTCAACTTCCGTGCAAATTAAAAAGAAAGAATTTCCTATATAAAAATGAAAACCCCAAAGAAAAATGGGAAATGTTAAATAAAATTTTCGAAAAATACAGCGACCCTTCATGCAAGTTTTCCAACAGTAACTACATTATATTTCCTGAAGATACCGTGCCTTCGGAATATATTGATGAACTAATTCTGCTTTTAAATAAAAATCTTAAAAAAAATAGTGTTGTAATTTTCGGAAGTGATCATATTAATTTTGAATTGTATTATAAATATCTTGAAAAATATAAAGAATTCAATGAAGAAGCTTTTAATATTTTAGAAAATGATATTAATGACGTTCCTAAAGACAAACCAGTTAATCTTGAATTTATAATTATAAAAGATAACAACAATCTTTTAAATGTTTTTTTGCAAGCTAAAACTCATCCATTTTTTGGAGAAGAATCTCTTGATATAAATATGGATCTTTACAGAAGCAAATATTTTTACCTGTTTTCATCTACTATGGTGCCTTTTAATTTTATGTCTTTAATCTGTTTCGATTATGTGTACAGGGACAATTATTGGTCAAATATCTACTCTATTGTTAAAAAAGCAAATCAGCTATATTTTACCAAAAGACAGGAACTTGACCTGTTAATTGTAATTGAATGCAATCCAAAACCTGAGCATAGAGTTTTCAGAGATACATTAACAGGATTTTACGGAGAACATTTGTTTAAAACACCTGGCACAAGAGATACCATATCTATTTTTGTTAATTCATCTGAAGAATCCAAAATAGAAACTTTAGAAAAAGAAGAATGCAATTTCGGATACAGCCATATAGTTTTATCTGAAAACTACAAAATACCGCCTTTAAAATTATCAGAATTAACTGTTGACGATTTTATGGGAGCACCACTTAGCAGAATAAGATTTAATCCTCAAACAAGGCTTTATCATGTGGCTTTAAATTTTTTACGAGATAAAGATCCGCGGAGTTCACGAGTTCCTGTGAAAATTAACGGAGTTTATAAATATTCAAATGAAGATTGGCAAAAAATGAGCAGCAAGGAACTATTAGGAGGTGAAAAATCTATTTATAACGTAAGTCCTGAGGAGCATAATTTTGAAACACAGAGTAATTAGAAGTGGTTTTTTTATAATATTACTGGTTATTGCAGACCAAATTTCCAAATATTTTGTAAAAACACATTTTTTTTCATTTACTCACATTAGATTAATTAAAAACTTTTTAAGTTTAGTTTATGTTAAAAATAAAGGCGTTGCTTTTGGTCTTTTATCAGGTTTACCGCTTATCTTAAAAAAAATTTTTTTAATTTGGATTCCAAGTTTCGCATGTATTGCCTTATTTCTATATATTATTTTTAGTAAAAAAATTTCAAAATTTTCACTTATTGGATATACTTTGATTATTGCAGGTGCCATAGGAAATCTTGTAGATAGAGCCTTATATGGATTTGTTGTGGATTTCATTGATTTATATTACAAAAGCTTTCATTGGCC
>CAZBLP010000005.1:0-15361 GCA_964492825.1 uncultured bacterium | reverse complement strand
CACACTTATGGATTTTTTATTGCAATAGGTTTTATGTTATCTTTATTTTTAGCACAAAAATTGGCAATAAAAGAAGGATTTTCCAAAAATACTATTGTTGATTATGCATTTTTTATGCTGATTTTTGCAATAATAGGTGCAAGAATTTTTTATGTAATTATAGAATACAAATATTATATAAAATATCCTTTTGATATTTTTAAAATCTGGGAAGGAGGCCTTGTTTATTACGGAGGATTTATTTTTGCGGTTTTAAGTATTTTTATTTACCACTACAAACGATTCAAAAACACCTCATTTTTAAAAATAACTGATATTTTTGCTACTGTTCTGCCTCTTGCTCAAGCAATTGGAAGAATTGGTTGTTTATCAGCAGGATGCTGTTACGGTAAACCTTGTAAACTGCCATGGGCAATTAAATTCACCAATCCAGACAGCCTTGCTCCGTTAAACAGATATTTGCATCCTACGGAAATTTACCATTCTATTAGTAATTTAACAATTTTTCTAATATTAATGTTTATATTTACTAAAAAAAGAAAGTTTAACGGACAAATAACCTGCCTTTACGGTATTTTTTACTCTATCGGAAGATTCATAATTGAATTTTTCAGAGGTGATCCCAGAGGATATGTATGGATATTTTCAACTTCACAATTTATAAGTATTATTGTTTTTTCAATTTCTTTAATTGCTTATGTTTATTTGTCTAAAAAAAATTCAATAGACAATAGTCGTTAATCTATAGATAATGAAGAATAAAAATTATTAGGAATTTCATATTTCAAGATTCAAATTCTTTTTACATAACCTACGGTATACAATATTTTTTATAATATAAATTGTGTATTTTTAAATTTTTCACCATAAGTTTTTCTTGAAATATACAATAGTATCATATAGTTACAAAATTAAGCTTTCTATACTGTATAAAATATTTAAAAAATATTGACAAAGAGAAAGGCATGTGTTAATGGGCACAAGCTCTAAAAAAGATAAATCTATCTATGTAAAACTGCTGTCCTATTCAACAATTGGAATTGAAATGGGAGTTAGTGTTGGTGCTGGATTTTTTATAGGAAACTATCTTGATAATAAATTCCAAGTTACAAAACCATATTTAACAATTTTTTTCATTATTGTAGGATTTGGTGCAGCAATAAAAAGTTTTATAAAAATGATAAAGAAGTTACAAAAAGATTTCAAAGATGAAAATTAATATTAATTTAGTTATTGATATCTATAAAAAAACTGCGGTTATTATTGGTATATTATCTATATTAAGTTTTATCATTTTTTCCCTTCTAATGAATACATACAAAGGTTTTAGTTTTTCAATAGGCACTTTCTTAATTTTTTTAAATGTTTTAGGTATAGCTTTAATAGGTAAATTTTCAGGAGCTAATCAAAACATTGAAAAAGATAAAGTAATTATATCGATTATTTTATTTTTGGGAAAATTGATGCTTTTACTCATAATCTTATTTTTATTAATATATTTTAAATTAGTTGATGAAAAATTATTAATAGCCGGTCTATCCCTTGGATTTTTTATTTTTTTTATTGCAAATTTAATTTTTCTACCATTACAAATATATAAAATAGAAAAAAATAAAGGAGTAAATTATGATTGAACATCCATTGGTTTTAACTGATTTTATCCCTTTAATTAGCAAAATACCTCATCATGTTATGTGGACTTTGATTGCAGATATTATTATTATATTTACTGTTTTTAAAGCAGTCAAAAAATTAAAAATTATTCCCTCAGAAAAACTTACCATTAGTAATGTTTATGAACTTATTACAGAGTTTATAGATACTATGCTATCTGATTCTTTTGGAGAAAAAGGTAGAGATTTTGTATACTTAATAGGAACATTATTTATCTTTATACTTACATGCAACTTTTTAGGATTAATACCTGGATTTTATCCTGCAACTGAAAATGTTAATACTAACTTTGCAATGTCAATTGTTGTATTTTTAATCTATAATTTTTACGGAATACAAAAGCAAGGACTTGGTGCTTATTTAAAACATATGATGGGCCCTATGCCTGCTCTTGCTCCTTTAATGTTTCCAATAGAATTAATAAGTCATTTTGCAAGAATTCTATCTCTTGCTATAAGGCTTTTTGGTAATATTTATGGTGATCACAAAGTTTTATTAGTATTTCTTGCATTAGTACCACTATTGCTTCCTGTAGTATTTTATGGCATGGGAGTTTTAGTAGCAGTACTTCAGGCTTATGTTTTTACTTTGCTTTCTATGGTTTATATACAACTTGCTATTGAGGAAGAAGAACATTAATTCGAATTTCGAATTTAAACAGAAGGGGGGTGTAAAGAAATGAAGAAGAAAATTTTTGTAATTATGCTCACTGTTTTGGCAATGACTTTACTTGCAGCTGTTTCTCTTTTTGCCGGAGAAGCTGGTGCAGGAAATAGCTACGCAGCATTAGGAGCAGGTTTGGCCATTACATTTGGCGCAGCTGGTGGAGGAATTGGTATTGGTTTGGCTGGTCTTGGAGCTTTGCTTGGTTTGGCAAGAAATCCAGCTGTTGGTGGTAGAATTATGACACTTATGATTATTTCAATGGCTCTTTCAGAATCTTGTGCTATTTACTCCTTGGTTATTGCATTTATGCTCTATGGAAAAGCATAAAAAATTTTAAGTAATTTTAAGATTGATTTATTATCAATCAACTATTTGTATTGTTTTGTTATGTAGGGGAAAATTTTCCCCTCAATTTAAATTAACAGAGTGGCAGAAAGCTGCTATTCTGTTAATTTAAAATATTTTACAATATTAAGGAGAATAGAGATGAAAAAGCTTATCAGTCTTTTATGGAAATTCAAATTTGTTATTTATGTTTTAATTTTACTTGGTATAGGTTTTAGCATAGGAGCACTTGAAAGCACTATGGATTCTAAATTTTGCGGAGCATGTCACGAAATGGATCATGTATATAACGCATGGTCAAAGTCAACTCACGCCAACTACTATGACGAACATAAAAGAGCTGGCTGTATGAGTTGCCATTCCAAACCCGGTCTGGTAGGTTTGCTTCAGGCAAAATTTGGTAATGGTTCCAAATCTGCATATTATCATGTTGTTTATATGTTTAATTCAAATAAAGAAAAAATATATCAAAAAATAATCAGAAAACATGCCCATGCTCCTCATGAAGCATGTTTCAAATGCCATAAAAAATTTGAGGAAACTGACAGAGCAAAGGCAATTTCTTTTCCTCATCATTCCCCTGATTGTGAATTTAGAGATGAAATGTGCAGCAAATGCCATCAATTTGTTGTTCATAGTTACAAAGGAGTGGGATATGAACCACCTAATAAGAAACAATGTTATGATTGCCATAAAAAAGAAGAAGTTGAAATAGAAAGTTGTGAAACTTGCCATGCTGGACAAGCTGAAATGGCAGAGGGTAAAGGTGCAAAAGGAGTAGAAGGTGAAAAAGATAGCATGAGAGCAGAAGATGTTGGTTGTAAAGATTGTCATTCAAATTCAGACAATATGGATTTTAAGCCTGTAGTACAATCTTGCATAGAGTGTCATGACGGTGATGAAGAATATGGAATGGCTAAAATCAAAGAAATGCAACAGGAAGTTAAAGAAAAATTACCTGAAATAAAAAAAGAAATAAACGAACTTAGAGAAGCAATTAAATTAGCAAGAAGAAAAGGGATAGATATTACAAAAGCTGAAAAAATGTTCAATCAAATAATTTTTAACTACAATTTCTTGAAAAATGACGGCAGTAAAGGTGTTCATAACCATGAATATGTAATTTCGATACTTGAAAAAATTGATAATGACATTGCTGAAATAAAAAATATCACTAAATAATTGTTAAAAAATAAATTAGGGCAAAAATTTCTTTTGCCCTAATTTATTCATCAGAGGAGTTATATATGCAAAAGAAAAAAGGATATTATTTATCTAAAATACCTGAAGCAACTATTAAAAGATTGTCAATTTATATCAGATGTCTTAGAAAACTTGAAGAACAAGGAAATCACGTTGTATCATCTAATGATTTGGGAGATGTGTGTTGTATCAATTCCACTCAAATCAGAAAAGACCTGTCATATTTCGGTGAATTTGGTGTAAGAGGAGTCGGTTATAATATTAAAAAATTACAAAAAGACATAAAAGAAATACTTGGATTAAATAAAACATGGAATTCTGTACTAATTGGAGTAGGTAATCTTGGTAGAGCTTTGCTTAACTATCCCTCTTTTAAAGAAGATGGCTACAATTGGATAGCTGCTTATGATGTTGATAAAAATATTATTGGTGAAAAGATAAATGACGAATTAATTGTAGAAGACTTTAATAAAATTACAGAAGAAGATATAAAAAATTTATCACCTGATTTTGCTGTAATTACAACACCTGCAAATGTTGCTCAAGAGGTAGTTGAGAAATTGATAGACTTTGGCATTCATGCATTTTTAAATTTTGCACCAGTAAAAATAAAAGTTGATGAAAACAAAATAATTTTAAAAAATGTATTTATTATATCAGAATTTGACAATATGGCTTTCTATTTGTCTAAGAAAAAATTTGAGATGTAAAACTGAATTAACTAAACCCTAAATTGATTTCTTATATGTTTCTTTTCTCTTTTTGCTAAATCTAAATTGGCAATTACCTTATTTGAGATATATCCTATAAAAATACCTGTAAACAAAGAAATTATCAGCAACAAAGGCAAAATTGAAAAAATAACCTTATCCTTTATTATGAAAAAGTAAATTACAACAAGTTGTGTTAAAATGTGAGTTTCAGCACCTATTAATGAAACTCCCACAGGAGTAATATAATTTTTGAAAAGAGTAAAGGTAATAAACATTGCTATCACAGCAGCCAAACCACCGGATAATGAAAGAAAAAAGGCTGGTGTAAATAATGTGGCTGTAATTAGAGCTCCTGCAAAAACTCTTAAAAATATTAATTTTACAACAAATCTGAAATCAAAAAAATAAATCCCAATAACTGTTATTATATTTGCCAATCCTAATTTCAGCCAGGGAAACGGTTTGGGAATCATTCCTTCCAGCAGATAGAGTAATGCTGCTAATGTAACAAAAATAGCTAAATAATCATTTTCACTTTCCATTTTTTCCAACAACACTGATTATCATTTTGTTAAAATCGAACAATCTTTTAATTAGATTGTCAATTGTTGATTTATTGATTTTTTCTATATTTTTTAAGTCATTTTCCCATGGCGGAAGAGTTTTATTCAAAAATATACCTTCTGAATAATAATTGGCTATGCTTAAAAGAGACTGTAATGATATTGGTATTTTGCCTGTAAAATAATTTTTGGCAAATTTAATTTTTTCATTTGGGACACCATATTTTTTTAATTTCTTTAAAATATTTATTGTAGTTGAAACCGCTTTTTCTCTGAAACTATTTTCAGTTTGCATGCCTATAACAAAAAAACCTCCATTAACCAATGGATAGTTAAAACTATAAACAGAATAAGCCAATCCAAGTTCCTTTCTTATTTTTTCAGCTAAAATAGAAGTAAGGTTTCCACCTAAAATAAAGCCTAAAACTTTTAATGAATAAAAATCTTTTCCTTTTAATCCTGATGATGGAAATAAAAAATAAATATACGACTGTTTTAAATTCTTTTCTTTAAAAAGATTATTTTTTTTATTGGAATAAACAGGATAAATATCATTTAATCTCACAGTAGGTGAGGTTTTAAAATTATTTCTAATAAAAGATGTAATATTATTTTTATCTAAATTCCCTGCAAATGTAATTATCATATTGGAAGATATAAAATATTTTTTGTAAAAACGTTTTATATCTTCTATTTTCAGACTTCTAACCATGTTTATTTCACCAAAAGAGGAATGAGCATATTCAGCATTTTTGAACAAATTAACAGCTCCCTGGTGAAGAGCAATATAGTCATTGTTGTTTTGATAAGAAGTAATTAACCCTATAGTCTCCTCTTTTATATTGTTAAATTCTTTTTCATTAAATATTGGATAAAAAAGAATCTGCTCCAAAATATCAAAAGCATGCTTTTCTTCAGATTTAATAAATTTTACGTTAATCTTAATAAAATCTTTACTACATGAAGTGTAAATATTTATTCCTGTTTTATCAAGCATATCTAACAATTCATCTGTATTATACTTTTTAGTCCCTCCTTTTTTAAGCATATCAGCTAAAATAAATGCAGTACCGAATTTCCCTTTTTCATCAAAAATACTCCCTGCCCTTATTAAAACATTAATTGCGCCGATTTTGCTTCCTTTGTCCTGATAAAAATAATATCTCAAGCCATTATATTGCTCTGCTTTTGATAATGACTTTGCAAACACACTTGTTGATATTACTATGTAAAACAGCAAAAATAAGCAGAATTTAACTATTTTCATTTTGCATCTCCTTTTTTATCTCAATTCTATAATTTTCCCTAACTGCTTTTAAAAATTCTCTAATCTCTAATGAAGCATAATCAGGATATGTCCATGGCAAAGTGTTAAACTGACGCTTTTCATAGATTAATGTAAGATCCGCAAATATCCCTTGCTCCAAATAAATCCTATGTGTGTAATTTTTAGTGGTAAATAGAATAAAATTCTCCAAACTAATATAACCGGGATCTATGTTAACCTGACGTTTATTATTACTTGCAAACAATTCTTCAATATTATTGGTTATAATTTTTATTTTAGCTATTCCATCTCTCTGAAATAGGTTTTTAAAAATCACAAACCTTCTAAGCAAACCTTCTCCCATTTCACATGTATAATAGTTAGTATGATTAAATATGAAAAAATCACTAACTAACTCTATTTCCCCTATATCAGTTTCAAGCTTTTTAAAAACATTCTTAAGAAAAGGCTCTTTTCCATAAATTATGCTGCACAATAGTTTAACTGGTAAAGGTTTACCTATATTACCCATAGACAATAGAATAAAACATAACTTTTGCTAAATCAAGAAATTTTTCTTTTAAATTTAAAAATTTTATGATAGATTTTTACAATGAGGAAAGAAATAGAAAGAATAAAAAATAACTTTTTACAACAAAAAATCTCCAATACAGAAACACAAAAAGAATTATATAATAATTTTAAAAAATTTCTAAATGCATCTTATAAAAATATAACTTCAAACACTGATTTTTTTATTCTTGCCACAGGCAGTTTTTCAAGAAAAGAGCTCTGTTTTCATTCTGACCTTGATATTCTTATTTTAACAAAAGAAAAAAAAGAGGAACTTTACAATGATATTGTATCTTCTTTTATATATCCTTTATGGGATGAAAAAATCGAAATAGGCTACAGCATAAGAACCATTAATGAATTTATTGATTATTGCAGCAATGACATAGTTGAATGGATTAAAATATTTGATTCAAAACTCATTGTTGGAAGTAAAAATTTATACAGAGAATTTTTGTCAATCTGTAGAAAATATTTAATGAATAATTCTATTATTTCCAAAAACATTAAAGAACTTTTTATTTTAAATGACAACAGACGTGATAAAATGGGGAGGCTTACTTATAGTCTTGAGCCTGATATTAAAAATAGCCCTGGTTGTTTAAGGGATATTAATCTTATAGTATGGATTGTAAAAACATGGGAAAACTTGGATACACTTATTAGTGCAAATGAAAAAAAAGCTTTTAAAAAAGCAAAATTGTTTTTTCTGAATATTAGGAATCTCTTACATGCTGTTTATAATAAAAAGGTTGATTTACTTAATTTTGAAAATCAAAAAAAAATTGCCAGTATAATATATCCTAATAAACCTGATAGCCCTCAATATTTAATGAAAAAATTCTATATTCATACTGAAATTGTAGATTATTTATACGAATATTTCAGAGAAAAAATTTTTTCAAATTATCTCCTTGATATATCTTTTAATAAAAAAATAGATAAAAATTTTTATATTAAAAATTATAAACTACACATAAAAGACAACTATATTTTTAAAGAAAATCCCAAATATTTACTTAAAGCTTTTTATTTATCTCAAAAATATAAAGTATTTTTATCCTACAAACTTATAAAATCTTTGCAATCAAATGTAAATCAAGTTAAGCCAACTTTTTTAAAAGATAAAAGCATGAAGAATCTTTTTTTCAATATTTTGGAAAAAGGATATGGACTTGCTTCAACTCTGAGATTTATGAATCAACTGAATTTTCTAAGTAATGCCATTCCCGAATTTAAAAGAATAAAATATAAAATTACCTACGACTTTTACCATAAATATACAGTAGATATCCACAGTATTTTAGTGGTACAAGAACTCAGAAATCTTTTTGCAGGCAAGTATATAGCTGAATATCCGTTTATATCAGCTCTGTCTCTAAACATTCCAAATAAAAAAACTCTTCTGTTTGCAGCATTAATTCACGATATAGGCAAAGGTGTTGAAGGAAAAGAATCTCATTTAATAAAAGGTGAAATAATAGCAGATAAAATATGTAAAAGAATCAGTCTCACTTCCAAACAGTCTGATATTATTAAATTTCTGGTTAAAAATCATACTTTAATGACTAACACTGCTCTTCGAAGAGATTTAAAAAATGAAGAAGAAATTTTAAATTTTGCAAAACTTGTTAAAAAAATAGAAAGGCTAAATCATCTTTTTCTAATATCTTTTGCTGATTTAAAAGGTGTATCTCCAGATACCTTGGATAAATGGAAATATTCTCTGTTGCAGGAGCTTTACATTAAAACATTTTCCATTATTTCTCATAAAAAATTTGAAATTGAAACATTACAGGAGAAAATAGCACAAATAAAAGCTCATGCATTGGAAATTATTCCTAAAAACGAAGAAATCAAATTTTCCAAATTTTTGTCCCAACTTTCAAGGAGACTTATACAAAATTTCAATGAAGAAGAAATTCTGAAAATATACAATTTAATCAAAGAAAATAAAACATTGCCTTTTGTTGATGTAGAATACAGAAAGGAAAGCAATACATACAAATTTCTTGAAATTTATTACAATTATTCAGGAATTTTTAATAAGATAGTTGCTGTTTTTACAATGAATAATTTAAATATCATTAGTGCTGAAATATATACTAATCTCGACGGAACAATTATTGATTTCTTTGAGACAACACCTATTTTTTACGATGATTATTTTTATGAAAAATTACCTAAAATCAAAGATGATTTAAACAGATATTTATCAAAAAACAGGGAAGAAAAAAAATTTTCAAAAGAAGTTGAAGAAAAAATATATAAAAATTTAAAAAATTTTAAATCATACAACATAATACCAATAATAAAATTCAATAATGATGATAATGAATTTTTTACTATTTTAGAAATAATTGCTCAGGATTTCACCGGTTTTCTCTATCTGATTACAAAAATTTTGGCAAAAAGAGGAGTTGAAATCCAATCTTCCAAAATTTCTACACAAGGAATTAAGGCAATTGATACATTTTATATTACTGACATTAACGGTAACAAAATAATGGATAGGCAATTTCAGGAAAAAATTAAAAACGAAATTTTAGATATGCTAAATCAATTTGCTCCTTATAAATAATTAAAATAATTTAGTGCATAACGTATTGTTCAATATTAATTGTTACTTATAATCCTTTGAACAACTCTCTTTATTTCTTCTATTTTAAAAGGCTTTATCAATCTTCCTTTGAAACCATATTTTTTCTATTTTTTGATTTAGGTTTTGTCCAATAATATTGATAAAAACCTTCTCCATTTCTCATTACTATTTTAATCATATCTTTAATAACATATTTGCCTTGTAAATCCTGAATATTAAGTAAATTTTTGCCTTCCATCTCAGGATGGTCAGCAAATAACATTTCAGTACCATCTAACCTTGTCATAAAAAAGTATCCAGTGCCATTAGCAAATCTAATTGTTCTAAGAGCATTTACCACTATTTTCTCAATTTCATTTTTACTTTTACTATCTTTATTTTGTTTATAAATGCTCTCTGATACACTGTATGCACTATTAACCATATTTCTTATAATTCCCTTTATTTTCTCATCAGTTAAAGAGCGCTCATAATTTATCATATCTACAACTCTTAATACTTCACTTTTAACAATTTGTTTTTGCTTTTCTATATAATTACTTCTCATTTTATTAGATTGAATCTTGAAATCTTTATATGTATAAAAAACATCAACTCCAGTAATAAACAGGGGAAGAGATAGTATAATTATAATACCGGTAATTTTTATTAATTTTATAAAACTAATACTTTTCTTCATGTTTCAATTTCTCCATTTAAAAATTAAAACAAAAACAATAGAAATTTTATATGCATTGATTTTTTATAGGATATTATAATTTTAATTTATCTTTTTTTCTGTAAACAAGTGCCTGGCATGAACTTATTAATTGGGAATTGCTTGTAACATTGATAACATATGTTGCTGTTCTGTTAGTTTTATTAATTTCATTTGCTTCTGCAACTATTTCATCGCCTTCAAAAGTAGGCAAAAAATAGGTTATATTCATATTTAATGCCACAGCTGCTGTGCCATAAGAATTCGAAGCAAGTTCAAAAGCTTCATCAACCACACTAAATAGGAATCCTCCATGTGTAATTCCATGAAGGTTAAGCATCTCTTTATTTACCCTACCCTTTACTTTTGCATAACCTTCTCTTACTTCTAAAATTTCTAAATTTAAAAACTTAACATAAGGCTCCTGTTTTGCTTTTTCTTTTATAATTTGTGGAAATTTCTGATTCTCCATTTTATTTGCTCTCCTTTTCATATCTTTTCAACCCTAATGAAAGTATTGCTCCAATAATAGCAAAGCAAAATGCCAATATAAAAGCTAATTTAAAGGAATGTGTATAATCAGCTATAGCTCCTCCAATTACTGGGCCAAGAGCTTGGCCAATTCCAAAAAAAAGAGTTATAAATCCAAGACAAGCAGGTGCAAGTTCTGCTCCAACATAATCTCCTGAAGCAGCAGCGGTAATTGTAGGAATACTCCATGCACTTAACCCAAAAACAACAGCGGAAAAATAAAGCCCGAATTTTACAGGTGTAATTGCATATACAAGATAACATAATCCAAGTATGGTGTAAGCTAATGTCATTCCTCTTGCTCTGCCAATTTTATCTGAAATCCCTCCCCATATTAAACCACAAAAGATACTCAATCCACCAACTAATGCCCATAGCCCTCCTGCATTAGAACCTGAAAATCCATGCTCTTTCATAAGGTAAACAACAAAAAATGTAATGTAAATAATGTATGAAATTCCATACATGAAATATACAAATCCAAGATGCCAGACCTTTTTCTCTTTGTAAACTTTACCCCATTGAAGAGCAGTTGTTTTTTTTACTTGAGATGTAGGGTTAAATGAGCTGTCTCCTATAGGAGTTAATCCAATATCAGATGGCTTATCTCTAAGTAAAAATGCTGAAACAATCCCTATAAAAAAAACAGAAATCCCTAAAAAATACCATCCATACCTCCAACCGTCAGCTCCCAAGTTTTTAATAATTAAAGGAACTATTAAGCCAGCAATCATAGCTCCTCCACCTATTCCAGCAGTAACAATACCTGTGGCAATTCCTCTATACTTTGGCGCAAACCATGCTGCACCAAGAGCCATTGCAGGAACATATGCAGCACCATTGCCAATACCTGTAATTGTTCTCATTAAAAATGCAAAACCAAATGAATGAGCTATCCCCATGCAGAAAAGTGTTATAGACATTCCAAATAATGCTATTGATATAACTTTTCTCGGTCCAAATTTAGCAGCAAGCATTCCTCCTATTAAAGCCATAAAAAGATAACCAGTAAAATTGCCAGTTTCTAAAAGTCCAAGCTGAGTATATGTAAAATGCAAGCCATCCTTCATTTCAGGTAAGATAAGGGTATATGACATTCTTCCGAAACCATGAGCACCAATTAATGCAAGTAATCCGGTAAATGCAACAATCCAGCCATAATGAATTTTTAATTTTTTATTCATAATATACTCCTTTACTCATTTTTATATCAAAATTACGGGACAAATACACGAATATGCACCTGATAATAGTCAACAGCTATAAATAAATTTGAATCATACTGACGTTGTTTCAGTATTTTTATTTAAGAAAGTTTTACATTGAATTTTTGCAACATAATCACACCATTTTTTATAAACATCTTCACCAAGTTCTTTTTTAAATCCTTCCATAATTAAATCAAATGGCAAATCGTCAAATTCGCCTCTCTCATTTAAATATTCGAAAGTTAGTTCATTATTTTGATTATATTTGTGCAGCAATGCATCACTTTCACCATTAAATTCTGTAGGAATGTAGCCAAATTTATTGCACATTTCAATGTTAAAAGTTGGAGCAGCTGAAATCCATCTATTTTTTAAAAAAATACCACAATATCCATGAAAATGATATGTATCTCCAAAAAGTTTGGTAAGTTTTTCAGGTGCTTTATAATTTTTTATATCCACAAATATTAACTTGCAAGGTATATTGGCACATCTGAGCATGGAACATAATAACACAGCTTTCTGAATACAATATCCGAAACCTCTTTGCAAAATAACACTGCTCTTATAAAATTCTTTTTTATCCCAGGGACTGTATGGATTATACATTATTTTATCTCTGACAAAATAAAATAACCTAACTGATTTTTCTCTGTCATCTTTTACATTGTTTATTAATTCAGAAACCTTTTCATTAATCGACGGCTCCTCATAATCAAGAAAAAAAGTTGGTTTTAAACAATTCTCCATTTTAATATCCTCATTTCATAAAAATTCTGCAATCAACTGCAAAAATTCCTCTGTTATTTAAAATTAGTGGATTTATTTCAAAATCTTTGATTTTATCCTGATATTCATAAAAAAAGTAAGAAAGATTTGAAATTATTTTTTTCAATTCTTCAAAATCAATTTTTACCATTCCTCTTGCACCCTTTAAAACAGAATATATCTTTAATTTTTTAAGTAGAAATTGTTCTACTTCTTCCTTGGAAAGGGGTGCTATTGCAACTGCCTTATCCTGTAAACTTTCTGTAAACACTCCTCCTGTGCCTACCATTATTACAGGCCCAAAGCTGGTATCAATTTTTCCACCAATAATTATCTCAAAATTATTCTCAACCATTTTCTGCATTAAAACATTCCTAACTCCATCTAATTTTCTTAATTTATTAAATGAATTCTCAAGTTGCTCATAATTGTTGATATTTAAAATAACTCCGCCAATATCTGTTTTATGGGTAAATTTATCTGAAACAGCTTTTAAAACAACAGGAAATTTTACATTTGACTCCTCTTCCATATTTGTTATAATTTTTGTCTCAGGTATTTCTATTCCTAATTTCTCCATAAGTTGCAGACTATTATATAAGTCCAATTCAGTGGATATATACTTTTCTAAATTGGTAAAACTAATTCTATCAATACTTGATTTAACTTTTTCATTGTAAAATCTGTAAGATATATCAAGTGCTTTGATTGCATCTTCAGGTTCCGTAAAAAATGGATAATCAAGGACTTCTTTCAACCTTAACATTTCTTTCCAGTCTGACAAAATACATAGTGAAATAGGCTTGTTATATTTTTTTGAGAAAATCTTAATTTTTCTGAAAAGATTGAGAGATTGCTCACTTTCAGGTCCACTCATATAAGTATGGTTAAATAAAATTCCGTGTACATCTTCACGCTGAAGAGATTTTTCAAGTAATTCAATATATGCTTCAAAATCAAAAATATCACCAAGATCAAGAGGGTTTGTGGGGCTAATAACATTTGCTCTAAAATATTTCTTAATCTCTTCAATAAATTGCTCTGAAAAATCAACAAGATTAAATCCATATTTATAAGCAGCATCAGCTGAAACCACTGCATGTCCACCAGACCTTGACAGAATAACAAGATTTTTACCTTTCATAGGCTCAATGAGGAACGCCTTTGAATGGACTAATAATTCTTCAAGATTATGGATTCTGAATGCTCCTGCCTGATTAACAGCTGCTTCCACCACCTCATCATCATTTAGCATTGCAGCTGTGTGGCTTTGGGCTATTTTAGAACTTATACTGCTGATATTTGCTTTATGAATGATTACAGGTTTTTTTGATTTCCTTAGTTTTTTAAAAAAAACTCTTCCGCTATCAATACTTTCAAGGTATAGCACAATAGCTTTTGTGCTTTTGTCATTGTCTAAAAATTCTAAATAATCTTCTTCGTTTAAATGGGCTTTATTTCCCATGCTTATAACTTTATTTATTCCTATATTTTCACTTGATAAAAAATTTAAATATGTCAATGCAATACCGCCACTTTGAGCGGCTATTGAAATATCCCCTAACCTTGCACTATTTTTATAAAGCCTCATAAAGGGTAACACCATACCATTGTCAAGATTAATAATTGCAATGCAATTTGGCCCTACAAATTTTATTCCAAATCTATTTGCTATTTTTAAACACTCTTTCTCCAAATTTGCTCCTTCGTTGCTATATTCTGAAAATCCTCCTGTTTCTATAACAACTCTTTTTATGCCTTTTTCCCCACAAATTTCGATAATTTTAGGAACTGTCGGTGCTGGTGTTAGAATTGCCGCAAGGTCAATCCCATAAGGAATGTCATTGTAAGACGTGATAATCTTTCTGCCAACTATAAATCCTTCGTTTTTCCCAAACGCAATAATTTCACCATTAAATCCGAACTCTATAAGATTTTCAACAATATTCTTTCCAAGGTTATTTTTGTCTGTTGACACTCCAAATACAATTATTCTTTGTGGATAAAACAATTTCTCCATTTTGGCTCCCTAATCGATTTGCTCAAGTTTATAGATAATATTTTGTAAAGTTTTCAGTTCTTCTTTGGATAATTTGGATAAATATTTTCTGTTAGTTTCATTGTAAATTTGCAATAATTCGCTTTTTATTTTTTCCGCTTTTTGAGTAAGCTTTATATATATACTTCTTCTGTCATCTTGGCTATAAATCCTTTTGATAAAACCGTCTCTTCCAAGCCTGTCAATAATTCCTGTAAGAGTTGCTTTATCAATTGACACTTTTTCAGAAAGTCTTGAGATTAGTATTTTATCTTCTTCATAAAGGGCAATTAATAAGAAAAATTGAGGCTGGGTAATTCCAAAACTTTCTATTTTTTCTCTATATTTTTTTGATAATTTTCTTGATATTTTGCCAAAGGTAAAGCATAAACAGTCACTAAATAACATTACAAACCTCTTTGAATATAAAATATTAAAATACAAATAGTTTATATACAAATTTTTTTATTAAGTCAAGAGAGACAATTTTAGTTAAAAAAAATACTACTAAAA